>NZ_JAUBWA010000073.1:0-36077 GCF_036702825.1 Microcoleus sp. A003_D6
TTTCATAATTTCAGAAATCGCGTATTAGCTTGTTTTTCTGATTAGATAAAATTATCACCACAAGTTCAGGAGAGCCGGTAGAATTAGTCAAGGGTTACTTTGATGCCGTCAAAGGAGCGAACATACCCGGATTTAGCAAACCGGAAGTAATAGTTCGCAAGCCTAACTTGCCGAGTTTTATGCAAATGCTGCGGATAGGAAGCGGCGATCCGTTTTATGCGGTAGTTGCTTACCGCCAAAGTTAGAATTTTTTGGCAGTCAGGACTTGAGGTGGAAATTGACAGCACTAAAGTCCTTACTACCAACTTGCCCGGAGTTGAGTAATTATACAAACTGTTACTCTTCTAGCCATTCTGCGTAACCGCAAGCCAGCAAATGATCCTTCAACTTAGCAATAGTTTTAGCATCCGGTGCATCAGTTGAACCGACGGCATATACATCATTCAGAACAAGAGAATAATCTTTGCCCGTACAGTGTGCCATGACTTCTGCTAAATTGCGATCGGATATTTCATCGTAAAGCAGTGCCAAAAGCGGAAAATAATCTTCCTCTTTAATTCCGTCAGGAAAAGCACGCTGAATCAGCTTGTAGGTACTCGACAAATAAGATGCAATAGAAACTTTTATTTTCATCGTTAGTTTCCCGTTAAACGACATGGAGGGTGGACGTAAACGCTGAAATCGACACCTTGACCGCTTAGGGCCCTCACAGCTTTAGCATCTGCTGTCATGGTTGTGATGCCCAACTGGTCGCCTGTTCCCAAAATTATTATATCATTTGCGCCTAAGTTTCTAGTTGTCTGCAAGTTTAATGCTCTCTGCGAGGGATTGTCAGGAATGACAGCCACTCTCTGGAGGAATCGACTTGCTCTTGCTTGCTCCAATGCACCTGCTATGCTTTGAACAATATTAGTCAACTCATTAAAAGCCGTCTGAGTCATCACCCTTTGCTGTCCTTGCACGTATTGTCGCAACTGAGCGCGGACTGGCGAATTTTCAGAGATAAATGCAATTACCGTGCTAGTATCTAGATTAAGCATTTAAATCCAAAATACAAATCCATGACAATTGTACTGTGAAACCATACCAGCAAATACCGAAGTTATTTTTTTACTAAGTAAGAAATTTCGGAGTTGAGGTGGAGATTGAAAGCACTAAAGTCCTTACTACAAACCGATCGCAAGCTGCGCTGTTTAGGTTAGGATATATTTAATATTTGCTCCTAAAATATGGAAAGTCAACTTTTGCAGCGGATCGCACTCGATCCGAATATCTGTCACGGAAAACCCTGTATTCGCGGCCTACGATATCCAGTAGAGTTGATTCTTGAATTACTCAGTTCTGGCATGAATGCTAAAGAAATTATAGATGACTATGACGATTTAGAACATGAGGATATTCTAGCTGCTTTGCTATTTGCAGCGCGGCTGACTCAAGTGAAAAGCATATATCGAGTATTAGTGTAATGAAGATTTTGGTAGATGCACAATTACCAGTACGTCTGGCGCGCGTGCTGCAATCTGCTGGTTGCGATACTATTCATACTAAGGATTTACCTCGACGAAACGCAACTCCCGATTCAGAAATTAACTTGCTTTCCATCCAAGAAAGCAGAATTGTTATCACCAAAGATAGAGACTTTTTTGACTCATTTATGATTAAGCAGCAACCTTACAAGCTGTTTATATTGACGACAGGCAACAAAAAGAATAACCAACTTATCGACTTATTTATGAATAACTTGCCGCCGCAGTTGGCTGAACTATTTCAGGAACATTCCTTCATTGATAGAAATGAATCGCGATACAATTGTAGTTCATCAGTAATAATAAAGTAGGGTGAAACCTTGATATGAAACCATATCAGCAAATAGCAATAGACGAATGTGGCGATCCTCTAGTCCCCATTCCACCAGAACATTTTGCCTTTGAAATCCCGCACCCCTATCAAAAGTTGGGTGCTCCATATCACAACAGCAAAGCAGATTCACCTTACTATTTGCGGCAAGGAGTTGTAGATAGTTTAATCGCCGCTCAAACTGAGCTAAAACAAAATTATCAAAATTGGAAAATTCTGATATTTGACGCTTACCGACCCGTGGAAGTCCAGCAATTTATGGTGGATTATACTTTTAATCAAATTGCCCGAGCTCAAGGCTGCGAATTTCCGGTTTCCGAAGACAAACGCCAAGTGATTATAGAACACGTATATCAATTTTGGGCTGTGCCGAGCATGGATAGCGCGACGCCTCCCCCTCACAGTACAGGTGCAGCTTTAGATGTAACTTTAGTGGATGAAAATAATCGCCCAATTGATATGGGTTCTCCGATTGATGAAATATCAGAACGTTCTTATCCTGATTATTTTGGTAATAGCAAGGAGCCGCACAAACAAGAATATCATCGGCGCCGGCAAATATTAAAATATGCAATGATAGCTGCGGGTTTTCAGCAGCATCCTAACGAGTGGTGGCATTTTTGTCTGGGCGATCAAATGTGGGCTTGGTTGACAAATCAAAACAATAGTGGTAGTCAAGTTATTGCCCGATACGGCCGCTATTAAAAGGGTACGCCATTACATCTGGACTGGCGCACTCTCGACCTTGAGAAACCGGGTTTATTGACAAAAAACCTCAGCTTTTAGCTGGTTCCTGCGGCAAGAAACCCGGTTTCTGACATTCTGTGCGTCCTGGACTATAAAAGCTCGATCGGCATAAATCATTATAAATTATTTGTATCAGAAGACACGGCAACTATTGCCAGCGGGGTAGCGGTAGTTTAAAATCAACAAGAGCGAACAAGTGCAGGCAAATCGAGCCAGCACCGCAAACCCTAAAGGATAACTCAGAGTTCACCCAATGAAAGCACTCATCCTCTCTGGCGGTAAAGGAACACGCTTGCGTCCCCTCACCTATACGGGTGCTAAGCAGTTGGTTCCTGTAGCAAATAAGCCGATACTGTGGTACGGAATTGAAGGAATTGTGGCGGCTGGGATTACGGATATTGGGATTATTATTAGTCCCGAAACCGGGGAAGAGGTGAAGACAAAAACAGGAGATGGATCTCGCTTCGGTGCAAAAATTACTTATATCTTGCAAGCACAGCCGGCGGGACTCGCTCACGCGGTGAAAGTTGCTAGACCATTTTTGGGTGATTCTCCATTTATTATGTATTTGGGAGATAACTTAATTCAGAATCAGTTAGATCCGTTCTTAGAGATTTTTAACAAGCAAAAACTAGACGCCCTGATTTTGCTGCGTCCAGTTCCCAATCCCTCTGCTTTCGGTGTGGCAAAAGTTGATGAAAAAGGAAGAGTTTTGCAGTTAGTAGAAAAACCACAAGTTCCGCCGTCAAATTTAGCACTGGTGGGCATTTACTTTTTTGCTCCTACTATCCACGAGGCGATCGATCAAATTCAACCTTCGCCTCGGGGCGAACTCGAAATTACTGATGCCATCCAACAGCTCATCAATCAGGAAAAACACGTAGAAGCCTGCAATTTAGAGGGTTGGTGGCTGGATACGGGGAAAAAAGACGATTTGCTGAGTGCAAACCAAATCATTTTAGATAGCCGTATCGTAGCTTCAACTGAATTAAAAGTAGACGCCAAAAGTCAAATTATCGGGCGAGTGCAAATAGGGGAAGGAACGGAGGTAATTAATTCTACAGTTCGCGGGCCAGTGGTAATTGGGGAAAATTGCCGCATTGAAAATTGCTTTATCGGGCCTTACAGCAGTATTGCCGATCGCGTGACGATGATTGATGCTGATATCGAACACAGCGTAATATTGCAAGGGGCAAAAATAGTTGGCATTCACCAGCGAATTGTTGACAGCGTGATCGGGCAGCGAGCTCAACTCACCAATGCGCCGGCTCGTCCAAAAGCCCTGCGGTTTATGATTGGTGATGACAGTCAAATTGAGTTAGCCTAAATTGAGATATTGCCAATATTAGAAGCAATAATCCCGATTTAACAAGAGATGAATTTTCTGTGGGGAGCAGGGGTCGGGCATCCTGCCCGCCCTTGAACAGGCAAGATGCCTGTTCCACAATTAGTTAGAATTATTATTCAAGCAGCCCAGATGCCTGTTCCATAATAAGTCATAGTAAGTTATCTAAAGGAGAAGAAAGTTTGCAGTACGAAGAAATACCAACTCAACAAATCATAGATAGATTGCGACAAACTTTGGAGCCGCGAATTGGTATTGTTGAGCCGCCGCTGTCGGGAAGAGAAAATAGTGCGATCGCCAGAGATGAAGATGACGAAGACATCGCCCTGTTAAAGGCAGGTTTCGACATTTATAACATCCCCATTACCTCTTACCAAAGGCGGCTTGGTTCCGCAGTAATTGCAGTTAGAAAAATAGTCCGAAAATTGCTCAGGCCCGTACTAGAACGACAAGTAATTTACAATTTCGCTAATACCCGTGTCGTTCAAACATTGAGCATTCAATTGCAAAAATTGCAAGAAAATCAACAAACCCTAGAGAAAAAAATTCAATCCGACTTCAGCAGCGCATCTCCCGAAGTTACAGCACAGCTTGAGACTCAACAAAATGCGATCGCAACTTTTCAGTCTGAAATAGAGCAAATTAAAGCAGTGCAGCAGCAACATACTGCTATTTTAGAGAAGATTACCGCTCAATTGCTCGATCGACAACCATAAAGCATCAAAGATGACCCCAAATAATTTGGTCGCAAGCCCCAGATTTATTCGCGAGAGCAATGCTTCAATTCTTCAATCCTTCAATCCTTCAATTCTTCAATTCTTCAATCCTCAATCGTCAATCCTCAATCTTCAATCTAAAATCCAAAATCCAAAATCCAAAATCGAATGACTGCACTGCCAATATGCTCGTTAATTATAGTCAACTATAACGGTCTGCGCCACACGAAAGATTGTTTAAAATCTCTACAAAAACTTGCGTATCCCGAATCGCAACTCGATTTAATTGTGATTGATAATTGTTCTCAAGACGATTCCGTTAATTACCTGCGCGAACTATTTCCGAAAGTACGCATTTTTGTCAACTCATCCAACAACTTTGCTAAAGCCCTGAACCTCGGCATCAGCGAAGCAAAAGGGCAATATATCGGATTTCTAAATAACGATGCTACCCTTGACAGTCGCTGGTTAGAGATTCTTGTAAAACGGCTAGAAACTAATAAAGAAGTAGGTGCGACTAGCGGCAAATTGCTGTTTAAAGACGGGCGAATCAACAGCGCTGGCATTCAGCAATTAGCTAATTTTTATTGGCAAGATGTCGGCTTTGGCGAAAAAGATGCGGGACAGTACGATACAGAACGGGAAGTCGAAGGGCTTTGTTGGGCGGCGGTGCTTTTTCGGAGAGAATGTCTCGAAGATGTCGGGCCGATTGATGAAGATTTTGTGATGTATTTTGAAGATGTAGAGTTTGCCAAACGCTGCCACAAACGCGGTTGGAAAATGCTTTATACTCCCGCCGCCATCGCCCATCACGAATATCGGGGTTCGAGTAAAGGTAGCAAACTTACCGAGTATTTCTGCAACCGCAATCGGTTTTTGTATTTGGCAAAACACGAACCTTTGCAATTAGTCAAAGGAATTCATACTTCGGATTTTTTTACTAACAAGCAGTACGATTTGCTGTTCGAGAGTTTATTTGTAGCGATTAAAAAACTTTTAGATTATCAGAAACCAGAAATCATCGAAACTGTCATCCCGCAGTTGTCGGAAAAGTTGGCGGTGATTTACAGTCGCCTGAAGATCGATCGCATTTTGTCTCGGTTACAGGTGGTTCGGGGCGATCGCAAAATGTCGATCGGCATTTACGATCACGGACTGCATTTTATTGGTGGCGGTCAAAAATACGTCGCTACCATCGCCTCGCTGCTACAAAATGAATTTGACATTACTTTTATCGCCAACAAACCAGTGGCTATTTCCGACTTAGAATCTTGGTACGGACTCAACCTTTCAGGATGCAAAATTAAAATTATGCCCTTGGCGTTTTACGAGAAACGCGGAATGCAGTGCATCGATTCCAGTATCATCGTGGAGGATATGGAAAATCCCTTTGATGAAATTGCCAGAGAAAGCAAAAACTACGATATTTTTATCAACGCAAACCAACTAGAAAAAGTGAAACCGCTGTCGCCTATCTCAGTATTTTTCTGCCACTTTCCCAATACCTTCCGCAACCGTCACTTTGCTGTCGATGACTACACTTTCATTATTGCAAACAGCCAATTTACAGTCAAGTGGTTGGAGAAACGCTGGAACCTACAGCCAACTTTTCTGCTTTATCCCCCGGTGGAAATGGCAACAGTTAAAGTGCCGAAAGAAAAAATAATTTTGGCGGTGGGACAGTTTGAAGCTGGGGGAACAAAAAAGCAAATTGAACTAATTAAAGCTTTCCGCAGTTTGTTAGCAGATTATCCCCAAGAATTTCAAGGATGGCGGCTAATTTTAGCCGGAAGCAGTATTCCCCGCAATCCTTATTTAAAGACTGTTCAGAATTTATTGAAGCAAGATTCAAGGGCGATCGAGCTCAAAGTTAATGCTGACTTTGATGAGGTAAAATCGCTGTATGCTAAAGCGAGCATATTTTGGCACGGCTGCGGTTTGGGTGAAGTCAATCCTCAAAGATTTGAGCATTTCGGGATGGCGACTGTAGAAGCAATGCAAAATAGTTGTGCTCCGATTGTTTTCAACGGCGGCGGCCAACCGGAAATTGTCGAACACGGGCGATCGGGCTTTTTGTTCAATACCGTTGAGGAACTGTGCCAGCATTCACATCAACTAATTGTTAATCCCGATTTGCTAGCAGAACTTCAAGCTGGTGCACAGCAACGCAGTCAGAACTTTAGACTTGCACGCTTCGATAAAAAAGTCAAGAGTTTTTTTGAGATTATTCACCAAGAATATGCTACAATTCGGCTGCCGAATCCTGCCGATATAGCTCAAATGCTCGATATCGAGCGCGATCGATAAATTGCGTAGGGGCGGGTTTTACCAACAATATTTAATGATTACAAAGAATTTATATAAACTCGCCTTACACCGCAAATAAATTACATCAAATCTGATTTCTGTGCAACCATAAAAATGTACATTTTGATTGTTCGTTGGGTGGGGCGGGTTTACGAGATTATGGGTTTTAGGCAATTATTGTTGGTAAAACCCGCCCCTACAATTGGGATAAATTCTGTTCTATAAAATCATGTCTAATTCACTGTTAATCAATTTGTCTTTCTTAACACCCGAACCAACGGGAATCGGGACTTATGCAGCTAATCTTTTCCCCGAACTTGAAAAGCTAGAACCAACATTACTCGCTTCCCAGCCAATTGAAAATTATAATTGCTATCAAATCCCCGAAAATCTGACACCAGATCGAGGCACAAAAGGACAAATTAACAGACTGTGGTGGACTCAATTTGAACTGCCAAAAATTTACAATAAATTGCAGTCAAGCCTGATATTTTCGCCAATTCCCGAAGCACCTTTGTATTCCGGCTGCCGCTACATCGTCACAGTTCACGATTTAATTCCTTTGCGATTTCCCCAACGTTTTTCTCGTTTAACAGCTTATTTCCGCTACTACATACCGCAAGTTTTGCGGCAAGCAGAACACATTATTTGCGATTCTCAAGCAACGGCTGCTGATGTTGCTAACTTTTTCCAAATTCCGCCTAAAAAGATGACCGCAATTCCCCTAGCTTGCGATAATATTAATTTTAGATATCTCGACTTGCCAACCAAAAATTATTTTCTTTATACCGGCAGACACGATCCTTACAAAAACTTGGAAAGATTAATTGCTGCATTTGCGAGTTTTGGCGATCGCGCAAATTGCGAATTGTGGCTAGCCGGGCCTCCCAATGCCTACACGCCGCAGTTGACAGCACAAGTTGAACAATTGGGTTTACAATCTTTGGTAAAGTTTCTCGGTTACGTTCCCTATTCTCAATTGCCCGTACTGATGAATCAGGCGATCGCCCTAGTTTTCCCCACACTTTGGGAAGGATTCGGCTTACCAATTTTAGAAGCAATGGCTTGCGGCACACCCGTCATCACATCCAACCTGTCATCGATGCCAGAAGTAGCCGGAGATGCCGCCTTATTAGTCAACCCTTACAGCGTCGGAGAAATAGCAGAAGCCATGCAAACAGTAGCCACAGATTCAAAAGTGCGATCGAACTTAAAGACTGCTAGTTTAGCGCGATCGTCTCAATTTAGCTGGCACAAAACCGGAACAGCAACCGCCAACATCTTACAGCAATATCTGTAAATCTTCCCTATCTTTCTTTCAGCGCCATCTGCGGTTAAACTCACATCTTATACCATTGTCAGCAACAGGCAAGATGCCTGTTCCACAAAAGATAAATTTTCTTGTGGAACAGGCATCTTGCCTGTTCCTAAAATCCTAATTGAAAATGGTGTAATATCTCAGGTTAAATAAAAAAAATCCCACCTAAAAACCGCAATCTAAATATTATCCCATGCCCAATCCCCAATCCAACCTGCTCATCAACCTCTCCTTCCTAATTTCCAAACCAACTGGCTTAGCCATCTACGCCAAAAACCTATTTCCCCACCTAAAATCCCTCAATCCAACATTACTAACAGCAGAAAACTTCCCCAATAACAACTGCTACCAAATCCCCGCCAACCTAACACCAGAACAAGGAACCAAAGGACACATCAACCGATTGCTGTGGACACAAACACAACTCCCCAAAATTTACAAACAGCTAAAATCTAACCTGTTATTTTCTCCCATTCCCGAAGCTCCTCTATTTGCAGGTTGCCGCTATATAATTACAGTACATGACTTGATAGCGCTGCGATTTCCCCGCCGCTTCGATCCTCTGGCACCTTATCACCGCTATTACATTCCCCAAGTGCTGCGGCAGGCTCAACACGTCATTTGCGACTCGGAATCAACAGCCAAAGATATCGCTAATTTTTGCAAGATTCCTACTAATTTAATTACGCCAATTTTTCCGGGATACGATACCAGCTTTTTCCGTTTTTTAGACTTACCAACCAGCAATTATTTTCTTTATATCGGCCGCCACAATCC
Source organism: Microcoleus sp. A003_D6 (assembly GCF_036702825.1). Lineage (NCBI taxonomy): Bacteria > Bacillati > Cyanobacteriota > Cyanophyceae > Oscillatoriales > Microcoleaceae > Microcoleus > Microcoleus sp. A003_D6. Next base: position 9,068 of record NZ_JAUBWA010000073.1, read on the forward strand.
TTATAAAAACGTGCAGCGAGTTGTAGCAGCATTTGCTGCTTTGCATCATAATTCCGAGTACGAATTGTGGATCGCAGGTTCCGAAGACAAACGCTATACCCCGCTGCTGAAGGCGCAGGTTGAAGAATTGGGATTGGTCGATCGAGTAAAATTCCTAGATTACCTCCCCGCGGCCCACTTGCCCAAAGTCATCAACCAAGCGATCGCCCTGGTATTCCCCAGTCTTTGGGAAGGATTCGGGCTCCCCGTGCTCGAAGCAATGGCCTGCGGCACTCCTGTCATCACCTCTAACCTGTCTTCAATGCCGGAGGTGGCGGGGGACGGCGCATTATTAGTCAACCCCTACAGCGTCGAGGAAATTGCCTCTGCTATGCAAGAGCTTGCAGTCGATGCCAAAGTTCGATCGCACTTGCGGGATCTCGGTTTGGCTAGAGCAAAACAATTTAGCTGGGAAAAAACAGGCCTGCAAACTGCTGCTATTCTCGATCGATACAGTTGACAGTTGACAGTTGACGGTTGACAGTTGACAGTTGACAGTTGACAGTTGACAGTTGACAGAAGGAAGACGGAAGACGGAAGAAGGAAGACGGAAGACGGAAGACAGAAGACGGAAGAAGAAAGATTTTTCCAATCTCCCCCTCTCCCCCTCTCCCTCTCCCCCTCTCCCTCTCTCCCTCTCTCCCCCTCTCCCCCTCCCTCTCTCCCCCTCTCCCCCTCTCCCCTTCACCAAGGGACTGTAGCCCCTTTTACTTGTTGATACCCAACTGATCGCCGCGCTTGTACTGCTGATAAGCAGCAAAAAACAGCCCCGCCAGAGTAACAAAGATTAGACCCAGAACAATACCTGAAAGTAGCGGTTCTACCATGAGAGCTCCTTAACGTTAAGATTTAACAACCTATTTTTAATATTACCAGCACTTACACAGATGAATTTTCCCAAAAGCAGCCTTCGGGGGGTCTGAGAGCTTGATCTCCCCGCTGCGAACGATTAAGCTATGTTATGAGAAATAAATTTTCTTGTAGATAGTTTTTTAAATTGAACTCCTTTGAATCACCAACTTGCTAGGAATGAAATTAGAAACCCGATCGAGCGACTTGCCATATTTGCGATCGCCGTGTTACTTGCCATCATGTTGGCGAGTATGACAATTCGTCAATTTCAAGTCGCCGATCCCTACGTCAAAAGCGTACTGTCCCTGACTGGCAACCAGTTTCAGGGTTCCGCCATTTTTCAAATGAACTGTGCGGGGTGCCACATATCCGTTGCAGACACTCAAGTCGGGCCCAACTTGCACCGAGTGTCCGAGCGCAAATCCGAATTCGATCTGATCCGCCAAGTCACCAGCGGGCAAACCCCACCCATGCCGCAGTTTCAGCCGAGTCCGCAAGAAATGGCCGACTTGCTGAAATATCTCGAACAGATTTAACCAAAGAAGGGGAACGGAATTCGTTCCCCTTCTGGCGATTGTCCAGAAAAGAGTAGGGTGCGGGCTCATAAGCACCCTACTGCGGAGTGCGGCCTAAACCAGCAAGCTAAAACTGCTCGCCGGTAACTGGCCAGGCAGCACGCCCGCCACAAAAGCCAAAATCTGGTCGCTGTTGGCGATCCCGATCGCGGTTGAGCCATTAGTTTCGGTAAACGACAGTTGATTGAAGTCCAAGCCTCCCAGCAACACGAGCGAATCAACTCCTTCGGTGAAGTTGATAATGGTGTCAATTCCTCCGTCCGCTGCCAACACAAAGCCATTGCTGCTGCCGCCGACGAGAGTATCGCTACCAAGGTCGCCAAAGAGCAAGTTATTGCCGAGATCGCCAAAGAGCAAATCATCTCCGCCGCCGCCAATTAAGGTATTATTACCGTTGCCGCCGCAGAGAGTGTCATTACCTAGATCGCCAATTAGCAGGTCGTCGCCTGCACCTCCCAAGATTACGTCCTCGCCTTTGCCACCATACAATACGTCATTACCTTCATCCCCAGAGAGAGAGTCATTGCCGCGATTGCCGAAAATCAGATCGTCGGAGCGATCGCCAAAAATCAGGTCAAAGCCTTTGCCGCCGAAGAGAGTATCGCTATCTACACCCCCGTAGACAGTATCGTTGCCCGTATTGCCATTGATATAGTCGCCGCCCTGTTGACCAAAGATCAAATCGTTGCCGCCCAATCCGAAGATAGAGTCACTGCCAGCACTACCCACGATCGTATCGTCGCCGTTAGGGCCGCCGATCGCACTGCCGGCGGGCAGATTGGGAGGGTCGATCCTGGGGAAGTCGCTTGGACAAACCAAATCAGTCGTTTGTGGGCTCGGAGTCGGAGTCGGTTCAGGGCTCGGAGTCGGAGTCGGTTGCGGGCTCGGAGTCGGTAGAGGTGTAGGTGCAGGTGTAGGTGCAGGTGCAGGTGTAGGTGTAGGTTCAGGAGTCGGAGTCGGAGTCGGCGCAGGCGCAGGAGTCGGCGTCGGAGTCGGAGTCGCGATCGGAGTCGGCGCAGGCGTCGGAGTCGGCGTCGGCGTCGGAGTCGGTGTCGGGAAATTCCCGAAGTTGATGCCGCTGACAATAGCGCCAGAAGCGAGCACAATGTCGGCGGGGGCGGGTGTGCTTTGGGTAAACCCAGCTTGGTTGACTTCCCGGACGCTGTAAGTTCCTGGCGTCAGGTTTGTGAACAGGTAGTTACCGCTGGCGTCTGTGGTGGTAGTAACGGGAACAGGAGCAGGAGTACCAGGGGTTCCAGCTACCAGATTGGTTAACACAATTTGGAAATTGGGCAAACCCGGTTCTCCGGCATCCTGAATGGCATTGTTGTTGCTGTCTCGGAACTTCAGACCTCGGATCGTGCCCGGTTGGGGCAAGAAGTTGCCGAAGTCAATGCCCGTGATGTTATCTCCACTGTTAACCACAACGGGGGCGGGGTTCGGGGTCGTCTGCGTCCAGCCGGTTTGCGGGACTTCCCTTACCTGGTAAGTGCCTGCGGGAATGTTGACCAGGGTATAGTTGCCAGTGGCATCGGTGATGGTGGTGGGTTCACCCTGCTGAAAGATGCCATCCGGAGTGATACTGTCGAGGAAGATTTGCCAGTTAGCTAGTCCCGTTTCCCCATCATTAATACCGTTGTTGTTGGCGTCGTTGAATTTTAGGCCGCTGATAGTCGCCGGCTGGAAATTGCCGAAGTTGATATTAGCGATGTCTTGACCGCTGGTGACAGTGATGTCGGCCGGATTGGGGGTAGTTTGCAGCCAAGTCGGCTGAGGAACTTCCCGCACCTTGTAGGTACCTGCTGGCAAATCGAGGAATTTGTAATTGCCGGTGGCATCGGTGAGGGTGTTCGCTTCTCCTGTGTCGAGGGTGCCGCTGTCGTCGGTATCGAGGAAGAATTGCCAGTTGGGTAGTACTGTTTCTGCTGGCGCATCTTGGATGCCGTTGTTGTTGAGGTCATTGAACTTCAGCCCGCTGATGCTATTGGGCTTGAAGTTGCCGAAGTTGTTGTTTTGGGAGTCGGTGCCACTGGTGACAGGGATGGTGTAGGAACCGGGGGCTGCCGGTGCTGTTTGCGTCCAGCCGGTTTGCGGTACTTCCCGGACGTTGTAGGTGCCTGCTACCAGGTTGGTGAACTGGTACTTGCCGGTGACATCGGTGACAGCAGAGTTGGTGCCTGTTTCATTTGGTACTGGGTCTTGGACGCCGTTGTTGTTGGTATCCAGGTAGATTGTCCAGCCTGCTAGGACTGGTTCGGTGTCCTCTTGCGTGCCATTGTTGTTGAGGTCATTAAATTTGATCCCGCCGATCTTGCCGAACTCGAAGTTGCCGAAGTCTTGACCCGTAATCGGGGTGCCGCTGACCGGGTTAATTGTATAAGAAGCCGGGCCGGCGGTTTGTGAGAAACCGGTCGGTACGTCTTCTCTCACAAAGTACCGACCGCTGCCAACGTTGGCAAAGCTATACGTCCCAGCAGCCGCTGGTGCTGTCCCGGTAACTTGATTTGCGACTTCGGCGTCGCCGGTATCTAAAGTGCTGTTATCGTTAGTATCCTCAAACAAGCGAACGGTAGTACCGTCGAGGGGCGTGTCGTCGGGAGTGAAGCCGTCGCCTGTGAGGTCGGTGAATTTGGTGCCGCTGACGGTGATGTTTTGGAAAACGCCGAAGTTCTGGCCGGTAACGGGAGTACCGCTTTGGGCGGGAACGGGAATGGCGGCAGCGGGAAAAGAGATGCTGGAGTTGGCTGGGGCAGTGGCTTGTATCAGGTAATTGCCGGGGCCGATATTCGGGAAGCTGTAATCTCCGTCTCCCGCAGTCGTTTGCGCCGTGCCGACAACAGTATCTGTGGCTGCTTGGAATATGCCGTCGTCGTTGGTGTCTTTGTAGAGGTTGACGGTGACGCCGTTTAGTGTGGTGTCATCGGGAGTGAAGTCGTTGCCTGTGATATCTGTGTAGGTTTTGCCTGCGATCGTGGTCAGTTTGAAGTTGCCAAAGTCTCGGCCCGTAGCAGCGTCAGCAACACCTGTGCTGTAGGGAGTCGCGCCTGTAGCGGGGAGAGTTTGCTGCCAACCCGTTACTGCCACTTCCTTAATCGGGCTGTTAGTCTTGGTGTCGGCGAGGGTGTAAGTACCGCCGATCGCAACGGTCGTCTGTTTTTCAGTAGCGTCCGCCACATTGTTGTTGTTGTCGTCTACATAAATAACAAAGTTTTGCGCTGGAGTTGTGGCCGTTGCATCAGTCTCGTCTATAGTGCCACTGCCATTGTTGTCGTTAAATTTCTGACCCGTGACAGTAGGGCCGTATTCGTAAGCGCCGATGTCAACAGCGCCGTTGACCGTGCGGGCATAGGGCTGACCGAATTGAGTGCCACGTTGGTCTGTAGTAAGAGCCGCACCAGTTATTGCGTTGAGGGCGGTGGCTGCGTTGCCAGTATCGATCGCGAGGCTGCCAGGAAGTAAGGCGTGGGTTGACACAACACCGCCATTATTTTGCAGGGGGCCAAGTAAAGCCGCACCGCCAATTAAGTTGGTGGCACCCGTTGATACCACACCACCTGTAATGTCAGGATCGGCAAGGCTAGTATTGCCAGAGATGATTGTGTTATCGGCGTTGACAGTCCCAGCGTAGAAAACGCCGCCTCCACTGCTGCCAGAACTATTGAGGGTAATAGTAGTATTTTTCAGGCTAGCCGTCGCACCCGTGTTAACAAAAAGTGCGCCACCCAAACCCTGACCGGCCGTACCGTCACCGGCAGCCGCACCAAATGTTGCTGTATTCGCGCTAAAGGTGCTGTTGCTGACATTTAAGGTTCCTGCATTGAGGAAAATAGCACCTCCTAAACCAGCGCCACCGCCACCGCCAGTAGTACCACCGGCACCACCAAAGCCACCGCCACCAGTACCACCAACGCTGCCAGCACCACCGCCACCACCAAGGCCACCGGCACCGCCGACACCAACAGTACCAGGGGTACCAGCGATACCAGGAGCAGTAGCAGTACCAGCAGCACCACCAAGGCCACCAGGGCCGCCACCGCCACCGACACCACCAGCACCACCAGCACCACCGATAGCACCATTACCACCGTTACCAGTGCCAGTCCCATTCTGGCCAGCACCACCAGTGCCACCAGCACCACCGCCGCCACCGAAGGCTCCAGCACCGCCAGTACCACCAGCACTACCATTGCCTCCAGGACCATTGGTTGCAGCACCAGTACCGCCAAGGCCACCAGTACCACCAGTACCACCAGGGAAGCCAGTACCACCAGCCAGAGCAGTACCACCAATACCACCGGCACCATCGGGTGTACCACCAAGACCACCAGCCCCGGCCGCACCAGGGGTACTGCCTACGCTACCTGTGCTTAAGTCGCTGTTGCCACCTGCACCACCGCTCCCGGCTGCACCTGCACCACCTGTTGCTGTATTGCTAGCAAAGGTAACGCTGTCAATATTGACGGTACCGTTGTTGATAAAAAGTGCGCCACCTAAGCCACCGCCGCCACCACCACCGCCGGTGCCGGGGCTGCCGATTGCTGCTCCATTTTGAAGTGTGAGGTTAGATAATGTGACTGTAGCAGTGGTGTCAACGAAAAATAGTCGGCTAGTACCACCGCCGTTGATGGTAATCCCAGTTGTAGTGCCGCCAACAAAGTTAACAGGATTAGTAATTACAGGCAGAACTTGTCCGACACCGAAGGTGATAGGACCAGTGATGTTGATATCATCAGCATCGGGCAGGACATTAGCAAAAAGGATGGCGTTGTTGAGACTGGTAAAGTCGGTAGCGCTAAAGGTTGCTAACACGCCGCTGTAAGCTTCTCTCGCCTCTGCGGAAAATGCCAAAGCCGTTTCTATTTTGCCCGTGGAAACTTCCAATTCCCAGTCTCCACCCAACGCAGCATTCCCAGTCAAGTTATCTGAAGCTGCAACTTCTGCCCCGGTGAGCTGACTCAGCCTTTGGACGAAAGCGACACCTGCTTCTGTGGCGGCGACGTTGCAACCGTAAAGTAGAATTTCTGGTTTAGCTGTAATTGAAGAGTTCGACTTTGCTTCGGCTGGCAAAGCAAACCATTCTTCTAAATAATTGCGGTAGCTTTCAATATTGCACAGATTGAGTTCTGTTGCGCCGATTTGGACGCTGGCTGCCGCGCCGTGAGACAGGATGTGGACGGCTGCAATGTTTTTTCGCTGTTTCAGTGTTTCGGCGATTTGCTCGATGCCGTCGCGATCGCCCTTGAGAACAATAACTTCTGTATCCGAATTTGTAGTCTCTGTTAAATTTTGGTAATCTTTAACTTTTGTATCTACGAAAAGTAACTGTTGTTTCCGTTCTTTGTCAAATTCCATGATCGAATTCCTCTGGTACACGCACACATCAAAGTGATAACACAAACCAAGCTTAGCAGCGCTCGGCTCTTTTTCCGGTGCCGATCGCCCGTGCTTCCACATATTACTTATCTATTGACAGCAACACATTTTTGTGCATTGCCACAATAAATTACTTAATTTGATTGCTTAGAAGTCTAAAAAGAAGATGTTGTTCCGGCTTTTACAAAAATATTTTATAATACCTGCACGAAGTTTCTGATTTTAAAACGAACTCAATACCATATTTTGTAAAGAATGTCAATCATAATAATAATTACTGATGGCGATCTATAGTGATTGGTTATTGGTTATTGGTTATTACTAACAATCAACAAGTAACACCTAACAATTGCGAAGCAACAAGTAACAAATAACAACTAACCAATAACCAATAACAAATGACTAATTACCAAGTTTCTTCATCGGGATTATTAGAATTGCTCCAGATTTCCACATCTAAATCGTTGAGATAAATCAGAGCACTTTCAATCTGTTGAGCAGTACCGTTAAGTTCTAAATCAAACCAACCGTCATCTGAAGTTTTGGCACCCAACAAAGCTGCATTAAAATTCACCCTCAAACCGTATTCCGAAATCAGGTTAGAGATTACAGGTTCTTGATGGTATTCTTTAGGAACACGAATGCGAATGCGGGTTTGAGTTGGTCTGCTGTCTCCTGACTCAGTGTGCGGGATGTCTGATTGTTGAGTTTGGTGAAAATTGTCGATCGGCTCAAATTGAGGTTCGCTATTGTTTTGAGATAACATTTGGGACTCCTAATGTTTTTTTCAGTTTACATTTTCCACCAATATCTGGTACGGTGCGTCGCTGCGAGAGTTTCGAGCTTCCAAGCAGATTGTTTAGGGCGACGCACCCTACTAATGACTACTAATGACTAACAACGGCGCACCCTACAGCCTAATGAGTTCGGTACACGCTGCGCGCCCTACAGCCTAATGACTGATGATTATTACTCAACTTCCTTGATGCTAGTTTTTCGTTCCAAAATCTCCTTAAGTACGAGGGTAACAACTCCTAAAAGACCTAGAACTACCGCCGCTGAAAATGCGGCTTGCGTCGCGTACTGCTTGTAAGCATCCTCTACAAACAAAGGCAAAGTTTGCGTTTTTTTAGCAATATTTCCCGATACCACAGAGACGGCTCCAAATTCTCCCATTGCTCTAGCATTGGTCAAAATTACTCCGTAAAGCAATCCCCAGCGAATACTGGGAAGCGTGACATTCCAGAAAATTTGCCAGTCATTTGCTCCCAAAGTTTTCGCCGCCTCTTCTTGATCTGTTCCCACTTCTTCCAAAACAGGAATCACTTCGCGGGCCACAAAAGGCAAGGTAACAAAAGCAGTAGCCAGCACCATTCCGGGGAAGGCAAAAATAACCTTGATATTGGCCGCCTCCAGCCACGGCCCGAACCATCCCACCCGACCGTAAAGCAGTACAATCATTAAACCTGCAACTACGGGAGATATGGCAAACGGCACGTCTAAAATGCTGATTAATAGCGTGCGTCCCGGAAATTTATTGCGGCCAATTACCCAGGCTGCACACAAACCGAAGACTGTATTTACAGGCACGACAATCAGAGAAATCACCAAGGTAAGTTGCGCTGCGTGCAGAAAATCTGGCGATGTTAAGTTAGAAAAGAATGGCTCTACTCCTTTTCTGAAAGCTTGGTAAAAAACGTTGAGGATGGGGATAAATAAGATCAGAGCAAGATAGCCGCTCGCAATTCCGATTAAAGTGGGTTTTACCCACGCATTGTCCTGACTCCGCGTCGAACCACCGGGCGGAAATTTGTAATCAGCGGGTGAATTGATATTAGCCGTCATAGCGTCTTCTCCATGCTTGTAATAGATTAATTGCAAACAGCATAGTCAGCGAAATAGCTAACAGGATAGTGCCGATAACTGTTGCTCCTGCATAGTCGTACTGTTCCAATCTTTGAAAAATTAATACGGGCGCGATTAAATCTTTGAACGGTATGTTAGAAGCTACAATTACAGTAGATCCGTACTCACCAACCGCTCGCGAAAATCCGAGGGCAACTCCGGTTAAAATAGACGGAAATAGCGGCGGCAAAACTACTCGCCAGAAGGTTTGAAATTGAGAAGCACCCAAGCACCAAGCTGCTTCTTCGATGTCTTTTTCCATTTCCTTTAAAACTGGCTGTACAGTCCGCACTATAAAGGGCAAGGAAATAAATATCATCGCTATTCCTACGCCCAAGCGAGTAAAGGATATCTTGATTCCCAAAGGTGCAAAAAGCGAACCGATCCAGCCGTTATCGCTGTAAACTGTGGCGAGAGTTAAACCGGCGACGGAGGTGGGCAGTGCAAAAGGTAAATCGACGGCTGCATCGACAACCCGTTTTAAGGGAAAGTCGTAGCGCACTAATACCCAGGCAATTAATGTGCCGAATACTCCGTTAATTAATGCCGCCATTAATGCCGTAAAGAAGGTGACATCGTAGGCGGAAAGGGCGATCGGACTGGTGGCAATTGCCCAAAATTCGGCGGGGTTGGCTGTGCTGGCTTTCAGCAGCATTGCTGCAACTGGGAGCAATAGCATTAAACTGAGGTAGCCTAGGGTGATTCCCCAAGGTAATGTGATTTTGCCGATCGCCCTTTTGATATTTGCGATCGGAGACTCAGGGTTGCTGGTTGGAGATGATACTGCCATAAGTGAATAGTTTTGAGTTGTCAAGAATAGTGAATCTTTTAGAACCCCGACAACTTCCGGGGAGTCGGGGTTCTGGCCATTCTGTTTTTTTACTGTCTAATTGAACCTTGAATTTTGTCAAAAATAGCTCCGTCATCGAAGAATTTCTGCTGAATATCTCCCCAACCTCCTAAGTCTTGAGCTGTAAATAGGGTTTTGATGGGGGCATATTTTTTGACAAATTCTGGTTCTGCCACTACTGTCGCATCTACTGGGCGGAAGCCGACTTTGGCAAATTCTCGCTGAGCTTCTGGGGTGTAGAGAAACTTGACAAATGCTTCTGCGACTTCGCGAGTACCGTGTTTATCAACGTTTTTATCGACGATGGCAATCGGATTGTCGATCGACACATTGACTTCGGGAATAGTATAAGTCGGTTTTTCGCCTTTCTCACCTGCCAGAAGAATCTCGTTTTCGTAGTTAATTAAGGCGTCGCCTTGGCCTTGTTTGAAAAATACATCAGTGGCTTCGCGGGCATCTTTAGTCAGAATCGGAACGTTTTTGTAGACTTTAGTAGTCAAGTCCAATGCTTTGGTTTCGTCTCCTCCGGTTTTAACAACAGATCCCCAAAGTGCGAGGAAATTCCAGCGTGCAACGCCTGATGTTTTAGGATCGGCAGTAATCACTTTTACTCCGTCTTTGCTTAAATCTTCCCAGGTTTTGATGCCTTTGGGATTGCCATCGCGGGTGACTATTGCTCCTACGGATTTGCTGACTATGCCTTCGTTGGGAACTTCTTTTTCCCACCCAGGCTCAATGAGTCCGGCTTTTTCGATTTTTGCTGTGTCGAGGGCGAGGGCTAGGTGTACGATGTCTGCTTCTAAACCGTCAATTACGGCCCGAGTTTGGGAACCGGAACCGCCGTAGCTTTGGTTGAAGGTGACGGTTTGGCCTTTTTCTTTTTGCCACTGTTCTACAAATTTGGGAATTATGGCTTCGTGGGCGGCTTTGGTGACGGCGAAGGATACTAGGGTTAATTCTACGTTGCCTTTGTTGGCTGCTGGGCTAGCACCGCCTGGAGTGGCTGCGGGGTTGTTGCTCGTTCCCTGGCCGCAGGATGCAACGGCCACACTTAAAGTTATTCCCACTAAAAATAGCGACACAAATCTTTTCAGCGCCGTAAATGATTGATTTGTGCTGGCTGGTGGCTGTTGCAGCCAGTGAAGGTGTTGAGTTAGGCGTTGCCACGGGCTCATTATATTTGTTCCTAAGCGAGAAAGTACGGTTATTAGGTCGGAATACCGTAATTATGGTTGTGAAGTACGATTATAGACAAGAGCGAGTCAAATGGCAACAAAAAAAACGAATTGGGTGAACTCAGGGTCGATCGAATATCCTGAAGTCTTTTCCGTCGGTGTTTTCGATTCAGATTCGGGGTAAAATGTAAACCGTATAAACACTACGATCGAGTCAAGGTGCTAAGCTTGCGCGGCTGCACGATACGCCTTACGGATACCATCGACCGATCGCCCAAATGTAAGAGTCCCGCCCCAGGGGGGATGCGCCTGACTCGCGCGATCGCCCTTAACTAAGAAAAAGTTTTAACTGGTATGTCCTTACCCCGCCCCGTCTCAGACACCCTAATTGAACTGTTGAAGCCTGTAGCCTGCGAATTGGGAGAAAGATTGGGAGCAAGTGCTGTCAACGAACGCTATGCAGAAATTGAACCCTCTGGTTCTTCAGCTTTGAACCAGCAAATCAAAAAAGACCCCCGCTGGATTAAAGCGCAAGTGAGATATTTGCAGCGGCAACAGGCGAGAGAACAAGAATTAATCGAGATCGCCGGCGCAGAAGAAGAATGGGTAAAGCAAGAACGCGCTAATCGAATTAAGGCAGAAGAAGTGAGAGATAAGCGGGCAATGAGCCGGCTTTGCCGCGAGTTAATGCGGGAGTTTCAATCAGAAGCAATTCGAGTTAAGCTGAGCGAAATTCAAACTATTTGGGACAGGGACAACTGGTTTTCTAATTTGAGCAGGCAGGAAACTGAACAGATTTTGCAGCAGCAGCAGCACCGATTGCTGCTGTTAGTTGCTCCCGCAAAAATTAGCCAAGATTGCCCGGATTCGTTTCGCCACAATCTGAATATCGAGCTGCCGGGTAAGTTGAGAGCTTTTTTGAACCAGCACTACCCCCAGCACGGAGATTTGTGCCCGGTTCAGTTTTACGGAGACTATTTCAAAAAATCGATTTCTGATATTGATGTGGAGCGGTTGCAGACTGTTTTGTCTCCCGTACCGACAGCTATACTGTACAGCGATATTAGCGATTATGAAGTTAATTTTCATGTCGGTTTTTGGGGAATCATCAATCAGAGCGTTTCTCTAGTCGCGATGCAGCCTTGGAATTGGGAAGAAGTTTACCACCAGTTGGAAGCGGAGGGAAAAGATGAAAAGCGGAGCCTGCGGATTATTCGGCAAATAATAGTGACTATTCACAAGTTATTGGCTGCTTTTTTAGCTGATTTATATTATTTGAATATCGATTTTACTCACGAACCTCAGCTATTTAATTTAGAGGCGGAATTTGCTCAGGAATGGTTTTCTAAAGATTGGGCCCTACCGTATATGGAAACTCTTAAAGAAATTCAGGAGCAGCAGCGAATAACCTATAAAGGAGAGATGCGGAGGCTGGCGCTGCGAGAGGCGAAAGCTAGGGCGGAACGCAAGCGTTTGGAGGAGGTTGAACTCAAACGCAGACAGGAAGAAACGGCGGCATCTGTGCGGGCGAAGGAATTAGCTCACAAATTTAAAAATCTGAAATGGCGGTGCGTATATACGCTGCCTGGACATTCATCGTTTGTGAATTCTCTGGCGATTAGTCCTGACGGCAAAATTCTGGCTAGCGGCAGTTGGGATAAAACTATTAAGCTTTGGAATTTAGAAACGGCGGAATTAATTGGCACTCTGACGGGACATTCCGATCGCGTAAATTCGGTTGCTATTAGCTCTGACGGAAAAATGTTGGTCAGCGGCAGTTCGGACGAAACAATTAAGTTTTGGAATTTGCACAGCGGTGATTTGCTGTGTACTTTTCCGGGACATTCTATGGAGGTGAATTCGGTGGCTATTAATCCGAAGCGCCAGGTAATTGCTAGCTGCGGCGGTGATAATACGATTAAGCTTTGGAATTTGCGGAGTGGTGAGTTGCTGCGGACTTTGATGGGTCATTCTGACAATGTGAATGCGGTGGTTTTTAGCCCAGACGGTAAAATATTGGCGAGTGGCAGTAGTGATGCGACGAGCAAGGTTTGGGATGTGGAAAGCGGCAAGTTGCTGCGGACTCTTTCGGGGTTGAATGTTGGGGTGAATTCTGTGGCGATCGCGCCGGACGGTCAGATTCTTGCTAGCGTCAGCAATGATTATACTATTAAGCTGCGGAATTTGCATACGGGCAGTTTGTTGCGGATTTTAAATACTAATTCTGCCAAAGGAAAGGGTGTAGCGAATTTAGGAATGAATGAGGCGCTGCATATTTTGCAGAATTATGTGAGTCGGGGCGATTCGGTTGCTATCAGTGGGGACGGTTTGACTTTGGCTAGCGGCTGCGATGATAATACTATTAATATTTGGAATTTGCAGACGGGGGAGCTGTTGAGCGCTCTTAAGGGACATTCGGGTACGGTGTACTCGGTGGCGATCGCACCTTCGGGCAATATACTTGTCAGTGGAAGTGCTGATGAAACGATCAAGATTTGGCGCTGCGATTAGTCCTTAGTCATTAGTCATTAGTCATTAGTCCTTAGTCAGTAGTTTAGATAATCTGCTTTGGCTGCGAGTCCGCCCGCTTTAAAGCCCGCAGCGAGAAGTTCAACAAAATTTACCCACGGAAGCGAGAAACCGGGTTTCTGAGAAAATTTGGGTTGAGTGACGAGAAATATCGGAAGAAACCCGGTTTCCGATCTCCGGGTGCGCCCAGGAGAGGACAATTCCGGTTTGTCCCTTACGGGGAGGGGTTTTGGGCGAATTTGAAAAAAAAATGGCTGGGGGGGTTGCGCTGATGACTATAAGTTTGCTATATTAAGTTTCACTGCTGGTGTAACTCAGTTGGTAGAGTAGCTGATTTGTAATCAGCCTGTCGCAAGTTCGAGTCTTGTCACCAGCTTATAGCTCAAACCAAGGTTAGATAAAACTTCTAGCCTTCTGCCCATTTCTAGGTATGAAGTGGGTCTAGAACCACAATACCTGTTTCATACCCAACTAAGCTATTAAAGCTTGGCTTTATAAGTAAATCAAAATTATTTAGATAGAAAGATAATTACTGCCTAATAACTCTACTTGCCTAGACCCTAAGCTGTCACATCTCACTCTATCCCTCTTAAATCGAGTTTTAAGGCTCCTCTACACAATAAATGTAGATTCATACCCCTACGTACCTTATCGCTCCATATAGCTCAATCTAGAGGCACATAATATGATTTGTTTGAGTTATAGAACATTGAGTTTGCATTGAAATAAATTATGTAATAGAAGCACATAGGGAAAGCGGGTTACTCTAACCTCAACCATCTATCGCTATCGTCTCTACTGTGTTCCTATAGATTCTCATATTTCATATATACTTTCCTATATCACTTTTAGATATAATGTCCTATCTTAGTAGTGTATAAAAAGTGCGAAGTAAAACTAACCTAGATAGGATTTAAAACTGGTTGACTCTGTAGTAGGGTAAGGGTTCATTAGTAGATCGTGGCGTTGGCTTTACTAAATCTGAGAAGCTATCTCTAAAGACTTCTCTAGAGTTTCTAAATGAGATTGTACATTTTGATGAATTAGGGAACCCCAGTTAGGTCTTACTTGGTCTAACTTGCTATATAAATAAGCAATGTCAGACTGCAACCAAGACTCAACCGCCCCTATTCTTGCTTTGTCTCTTAATGCTTTTCCTTCCTCTCTGGTTTTCTCGTTTTTCATTAGATACTCAGCCTCACTCAGTTTTTCACACTGTCCAGTATAGAAAATGTCAATTAACTGAATTTTGATACGGTATTGCCAAGTTTGTTTTTGAGTAGGTAATAAGCTCGAAGGTGTTAAAAGTACACCCTCGTTAGTTCTGAAACCTATCTTGAGATTAGATAGAAGGTATAACTCGTCAATGAATACTCCCCAGATAACCTGAGAGTGTTGCCCTCTAGTCTTATGGTAGACACTAGCCAATAAGTCACCGGGATTTTTGCGACTGATTTCTACTCCTGCAAGGTCAACTGAATCCGATTTGCACCATGCTTTCCAGTTTTTTATCATAGCCTCGAACAGTGTCTGTATATCGTGCTGATCGTAAGTTTCTAGAGTTAGAAGATTGATTAATTTTCCTAGCTCTACCTCTGAATCCTTAGTGTATGGAGTAGTAAACTTTTTAAACTGCTTTAAAACTTGTGGCAGTCCTAATGAATTACCAGTAAATCCTAGTAAATCCTTAGTAGAGGTTACTTGAGTAGTTCTGTTTTCTCTTTCCCTTGAAAATAGTCGAAGGTTATTGTTGACGAATTTCTGACATATAGCATTTAGGTTGCTTTGTGTTTTTTGAAGTAGATCGAAGTCTTTTCTCTTATTAGTACATTTGAGGAATGACAGAAGATTATCCAGAGAAAACCCTAAGCTAGATGTTACTTTGACCGGGATCTTACCTTGACGATTAGAGCCGTCCACAGGCTTAGTAATAGATAGTAGCTGTTTTGTCTGAATCTCCCCATTAAAGTAGATATCAATTATTACTTTGTTTGTAACCTTAATGATCATCTCAGATTCTAAGTGAACGTAAGATTTATCTAACTTATCGCCTTCTTTTAATCTTCTTTTGTAGAAGGGATAAACAGACATCAAGTGAGATTTTATGTCATCATTAGTAGGATAATCCTCTCCAAAATGCTTAGATAATATTTGAGGAACCCTTCGCAACCAATTCATAACTAGGGGAATATTGGATCGTCTTGTATCTCTTTCATCTCCTAAGATAGTCATTGAGTAAGTAGGAAGCTCAGTTTCAACTGTCTCTATTATCTTCAGGTTTCCGAGTACATGATACCTGTAATAATCATCGGAGTAGCTACTTTCATGCTTTACGTGGTTATCGTTGAGTATCGATCGTATTGATTGAGTAGCTGCTAATACATCGGTTTTATCCGGTTTGATACCTGATTTGATACTTGATGCTAGTTGGTCTAATTGAGAGATGATTAGATTGATGCTAGTATTTGACTTTTCTAGCTGTGCTATATCATTCTCGATCGTTCTAATTAGTGGGGATAATTGAATGTCATCAGGTAGACTCGACAACTTTTCGCTTAACCTTAAAATGTCCTCACTATTCTTAGTTAGAGTAGAGACTAGCTCAGATACCTGCTTACCTATGTACTCTAATAAAGCCTTAGATGCTAGCTTATCAGAAAGATACACAGTCATCTTAACGGGGTTCACCTTTATAGGTAAAGCTACTAACTGCCATTGTTGATTAGACTTCTTCACAGTGAGTATACACGGGATATTACCTAAGATTGTTCTTAGCTGTAATTCATGATCGTTAGTTCTTCTACCATCGATCTTAATCGGTTTGGGTTCTACTCTCTCTGTAATCGTTGCAGGTTTAGGGGGTTTGATAGGTAGATTTGGGTGTTTAATCCCTTCAAAAGCTATAGAATCGGACACTATAGGATTGGCTACTTCCTCTAGGGATACTGTATTGAAACTAGACGAATTTTCGGTTTCCCCTAGACACTCGTTGGCTAGTTTTTCAGTTGGTTTTGTTGCTGCAACTTCCGTCTCAGTAGTAGATTTTACTTTTAGAGAGGAAGAAAAATTCACACCTTCTTTTGCTCGTTTATACTCTTTTTCCCACTCAGCATAACTCATTAATTCAATGACTTTAGAGCAAACCTCTTCTAAATATTTCTTAAGAGATATCTCTTTATCCAATAAACCAAATACATAGTAAAGGATATCTCTCAAAATATATTCACTAGCAGGAACACACAAATAATCAATAAGATTTAAAATAATCCTCTGATTTGACTCAGATACTAACTCATTACTTTGATACAAACTTTTAGCGAGATTTCCCAGTTGTTTTCTATTTTGATTAAACCACCTTAGCCAAGATTCGATATCAATCTTATAGGTAGAAACTAAGCTTTTACCTTCAGCTATTTGAGTATTAAGCTGAGAAGATGATATTTGTCGATATTTGATTATCCCTTCTTCAATAATCCCTCTAAATTTAGTTTGGAATTTTTGTAAGCTTTGTTCTCTCTTATATGAATCACTAGATTGTGTATTACTATGGATCTCTGTTCTCCACGGACAATCTTTGCCTGTATCTCTGAAATGAGAGAAGTGAGAAATTCTTTTTGTACCTTGCTTAAAAAAGACAAGTTCTCTACATTGACCACAAATTAGACCTAGCTCTTCATAGGAGTCATAGTTTAGTCTATTATCATCGGCTTTAAATTCCTCATTGGAGAAAATAGATATTGCAAAAGAAATAGCTACTTCTGATTCTGCTGTCATAAAACTTAGCTCTCCTTCTTTTTGGTAATTTTATTTAAGCCAATAGAACCTTATAAGAGGATCACCTTTAATTTTTTTATAGGTGATTTCTCCCTTTTTATTTTTCTTCCCTTTACCTACACGATAAAAGAATAACCTCTTTTCACAGGAAGATTGAACAAAGGAAAGGTTTAAAGCGCCCCAATTTAAGCTACCCATCTTACATTACCTCTACTTTTGTTGTGTTTACAGTTTTCTCCTAGGAGGAGGTTTTGCGACTCTACTAACTACCAGATAGTTAAGGTATAACAGCTTAGTAGAAAGAGCTAGGATAACTTACCGGGTATACCCTAGCTAATTAGTCTTAATCGTTAGCCTCTGCTTGTGTTGCTAGAACTAGAGCATCGTGCATTGCCTCTAAGTGTTTGAGGATATCAGGGTTAGCAAGGTTAATTTCCCATTGTGGATCTAAAGACTCTAGATTGTCATAGAGCTTTTTAATGGGCTGCTGTAACCAAGCTTCAATGCTACCAGGGTTAGTAACCTTTACCAGTTCTATTTCCTCCATTGCTTTCTGTTTTTCCTCAGTAGTAGATGCTTGCTTTAGACTATTGTGTGCTTTGTCTTGTTTTGTTTTTTGCTCTTTTCTCAGTAGATCGATTAATTGAAGTTTGATCCGGTGAGTGTGGCGGATAACTCCTGACTCATAAAAGCTATGAGGAGTAAGCACAACACCATTAGAGGCTCGGAAACCTAATGGATATTCTGACAATTGGTAGAAAATATCAATTATATCTCGCCAGATAATTTGATCATGATGTGGGTTTTGATAGATCGCAGCATTAACAGCTAACATCAATGTCCCCGGATCTGGTTTCTTGATTATTGATTCCCCTAGCTTGATTGTTTCCTGGTCTTTATGTTTCCAATTTTTCCATTGATTAGTCATCTCTCCTACTAGCTCATAAGCATCTTTTTCACTGTAAGTCTTAAGAGTATCTAAGCTGATTAACTCTCCTTTACCTACATTTTGGGAAGCTTGATCGAGATAAGGTCGGACGTATTTTAAGAAAGTCTTAATTACTCCCCCATATCGAGTGTTGCATTGGTCAAGACCTATTAACTGAGTGATTCTAGTTTCCTTAAACACTTTACCTTCACCAGTAAGGATTAAGTAGTTAGATCGAACATACTTCTGTACCATCTTAATTAACTGTTGTCGAGTAGAGAAAATTAACGCTGACTCATACTCGGAGCATTGTAAAAACTGCTGAAACTCATTATCAGTTCCGTACTCTGGTTTAAAGTTAGTGTCAGTCGAGATTAGATTGGTTTTTTTCTTATCAGTAGAGGGACTGACAATAGAAATCAATTGCTTAATCTCTAATTCTCCCTTGTGATAGATTTCTAAGAACTTTTGTCCTCTTTCATAAATGACTACTTGGACATTTTTGGAGAATCGATCATTGAAAGATTTCTCAAGATAACACTTGATCTCGTCAATTTCTGCTGCTTTATGTCCGAACCGTTCATTTAGATTTCTCGGACAATTTCTAACCCAATTAATTACTGAGTTAACATCAGAACCTGTACCCCTGCGAAAATTCTTACCGTAGTCTGTAACTAAGTATTGATAGCGTTCTGTGTTCACTTGCTGTAAGAATTGACCTGTGCCTAAGTTATGGAACCGATAATAATCATCAACTAAACTATGATACTGTGCTTTGTCCAAGTATTTCTCGATCGTTTTGGTTGCTGCTAGAACATCCCCTGCATTTGGCTTTATTCCTGAGAGTAGACCACGGTACAAAGTTTCAAGCAAAGAGATTAACTCGATTTTTTCTCTCAGTTTATCAAGCTTAACGTTCATTGCCTGATACTTCTTTATTGTGCGATCTAAGTATGTCAATGCGACTAACTTAGGTTGATGATACGAGATATATTGAGCCAAAGCTAAAGGATTAACCTTGATAGGTAGAGATTGAATGTCGTATAATCTACCTTTTGCAGTCATCTTAAGGATACAAGGGACAGTTCCCAATATACCTTTAAAGACTAATTCTCCTGATACTGCCTTACTACCATCTAATAAGTAGGGCTTAATTTTGTTACTTTCTAACTTTTGCTCTGTTTCTTCCTTAACCTCTATAACTTCTGAGCTATGTGATATAGGATCTGTTATTTCCTCTACATTCTCAGGGATAACCTCTAACACTTGGCTAACTTCCCCAGTAGTCTCTATTGGTTGTGTAATTTCAGGGTTAACCTCTAGAACTTCTGAGCTAGACTCTAAATGGTTTTGTGTTTCCTCTACAGTGTCTAGTATTTCGGGTATAGCTTCATTATCACCCTCTGCTGCTAGAGTGTCGTGTAAAGCCTGTAAGTGTTTATTGATGTCTTCATTGTTATCCCATCCTGGTTGCAGACGGTTTAACAAGCTGTAGAGACTATAAATGTCACGTTGTAGCAAGCTTTCTATTCCTAATGTGCGAGTTTTATCTCCCTCTTTTATGATTGAAATCAACTGAACCTTAATCCGATGTTCCCAGCGTTCTATATCGGTCGGATAGATATCGAAAGGAGTAAGGATGACACCATTTGAACATTTAAACCCGATAGATAAATCTGAGAGATGGTAAAAAGTGTTGATTAAGTCATCCCAGATTAAAGTAGACAGCTTGGGGTTAGCTTTGATTGTGTTATGTACCTCTAACATTAGTTTGCCCGGATCTGGTTTTTTGAACGTAACTTTACCTAGATCAACTGTTTCTTGCTTGTTAGTGTTCCATTGTTTCCAGTTAATACACATTTTCTCGAATAGCTCACTAGCATCATACTCATTAAACATCTTCCCCGTTTTAAGATTAACTACCTTGCCAAGTGTGACTTCTGACTCAATACAGAACGGTCTAAGAAATTTTAAAAAGGTTTTCTTAATGCCTGAGAACCCTTTTGATTTTTCAGAGAATCCTAACATCTCAGGTAACTTTGTAGTTTGAGCGATAGTATTCTCCCCCGATAACTTATTTCTGTTCGCTGCAATAAATTTATCACAGACTTTATGCAGTTGACGCTTGGCTACTACAATGATGTCATCATCTAACTGAGAGCATTTAAGAGCTTGATAGAATACTCGATTATGCACAAACTCACATCTACCGTTAATCTTAGTAGGTGTAATCCATCTAGTATCCTTATTGCTAGGAATAGCCGGATCTACTATGGCAATACTTTGCTTTGATACCGTTTGATTGTTTGCCTCTATCTCGAAAAAGATGTTTTTGGATTGATAGACCCTGAGCTTGCACCCTTGATACTTGAAAGTAGACTCAAGATGATTTTTAATTTGATCAAAGGTTGGTCTTTGGTCTTTGAATGTGGTTTTGAGCGTGTAGGATAACCTGCGAACCCAGTTAAGCACTGAGGATAAGTTACTTTTTGCTAGTCCTCTTTCATCTCCAAAATTAGTTAGCCGATACGTGTAATACTCTGTCTCTAACTCTCTTATAATTTGAACTACCGCAAGAGTATAGAAAGAGTAGTATTGGTCTAGTGGGTTAGAGTAGAAAGGCTGACTAGAGAGATATTTTTTGAGTTTGTTTTTACTCTCTAGGATTGATGCCGGGGCTAGTTTCTTGCCTTCTAACACTCCTGTAATAAGAGCATTAAACAGTTGAATCATTTGATCCTTTGTGTAGTTTCCTACTCGATTAATTGTCTGAGATTTGAGACTTAAAACTTGATTGTTAAGCCATCCTATAGAGTTAGAACCTAGATTTGAGACTACATAACGAGCATGATCGTAAAGTAATTCATCGGGAAGTTTAACGGGTAGACCAACTAATTTGTACCCTGTCTCACTAGGAGTAAGTCTTAATGACATAGGAGTAGTGCCTATTACGTCATAGAATAAGACCGTACCTGTCCCTACAACCTCATTCTCTAATTTAGTAGGTTTAGGGGGTAGATTGGGGTGTGTATAGCCTGGGAACTCATTAAATGTTGAACTTTCTTTTGCTCGTTTATATTCTTTTTCCCAATTAGCATAATGTATTAACTCAATGACTTTAGAGCGAACTACCTCGAAATCGTTATTAAGGTTGACCTCTTTATTTAATAAAAAAAACACATAGTAAAGGAGGTTTCCTAAAATATTCTCACTAGCAGGAAGGCACAAGTAATGAACTATATTTGAAACAACTAGGCGCTGTATTTCAGAGGAGTTATTATGATACGAAGATAATGCAAATTTTTTAATAGGTTCTCTTTTATCGTAAAACCGACTCAACCATAAATTAATATCAATATAAAATTGATTAACTAAGCTTTTACCTTGATCTATCCGAGCGAGTAAGATTTTACGGTGTCTGGCATCGTCAAGCTGAGAGCATGAAATTTTTTGATATTTAATTATCCCTTCGTAAATAATTTTTTGAATTTTTTTCTGGAACTTTTCTAAACTTTGTTTTTTACCCTCTGAATCAGTGTCTCGTGTATTGGTATTGCTCTCAGTTCTCAAGCAACAATCATTCTTGCCTGTATCTTTGTAATGAGAGAAGTGAGAAGCTCTCTCTCTACCTTGCTTTAAAAAAACAGCTTCTCCACATACATTACAAGTTAGAAGGAAATTCACATAGGATTGATAGTTTAGTCTATCATCATCAGGTGTAAACTCTTCATTTAATAAGAGAGATTTGGCAGCTTCCATAAAAAAAACTTAACCCCCCTAGTTTTTGGTAATTATTATTATGAATTTAACAGTCATCCTCTGGCAGATACTGTGACTTAAATCACCTAATTGTCTGAAACCTTAAAATTATATAGCAATAGTTTTAGCTCTTTCTCAGTAGGTGACTTTATCCTGACAAGTGTAACTATGTAACTATGTAACTGTAACTCAACTAACTTTAACACCATTGGATATTTATTTTCTCCGGGTCTATCAATTAACTAGATTGACCGATCGCTCTAAACGATTAGTTAAAATTTTACAGTTACACGGTTACACAGTTACAAAATAGCTGAACCCCTTGATATATAAAGGATTCAGCGTGTAACTCAACCGTAACTGAGCGATTACCTAGTTACAGCCACAGGTACTTGCCAGTATTTACCCGACTTACCGTTGACTCTACTAGCTTTAGTTGGTTTTTCTAAGCCTAAACCTGTCATAATATTAGTAATCCTTTCTTCATCTTTTCTAGTCCAAGACTTAGGTTCTTTTCCTATAGCCTGTGTTAAGACATCACTCAAAACAAAAGGCTCTTGTTGTTTCTCTACCCAATCAGCTACTATATCTTCCCACATATCATTTGCTTCATATTTTTTATTTGCGGCATTAAGCATTTCTTGCTCAGTTTCATTTAAGTAGATAGGATAATTATCTTTATAGGCTTTAACAGCACTAGCCCAAATCAAATCTCTATTTTCTTTTACCCAGTCAATATCTATTTTCTCGTTTACATCTAAGCCCCAAAATCTTCTATTACCTGTAGGATCAACTAAAAACTTATCTTTGTTCGTTGTACCTACCAGAATAAACTGTCGAGGGATTGTAATCGGTTTACTATCATAAGGCTTGCGATAGGTGTCGCTTGTTTTCGTAATAAACCCCTTTAATTTACTTAAGAGATAAGGTGTAAGACTATCTTCACACTCTCCTAGCTCAATAATCCACTTACTATTGCAAACCATCTGTTCATCTTTGCTATAAGCTTGCAAAGTCATAGAAGTAAATAAGTCCTCTCCTGCTAATGCTTTGAAGAAAGAAGTCTTATAAAACCCTTGAGAACCTTTAAGTATAAGTACAGTATCAAATTGACAACCGGGCTGAAATACTCTAGCTACTGCACCTACTAAAGTCTTAGGTAAAAATACTCCTTCTAAGGAATCAGGGTCAATATGTAGGACTTTCTCATTAAGCTCTCTAAAAACATCTTTGTAGTCTCTATCTGGGAACTTAGACTCGCATTCACTTAAGTAATCCTCTAAGGGAGAGAAGAGATTTTTACTAGCGTAGATGTGGGCTAGTTCATAGATATACTTATCATTTTTTAGGACTGTATTATGCTGGAGAGAAACCTGATACCTAAACTTAGGTAAGTCAAATAGTTCTCCCTCCAAGTAAATATCCTTGGTGACTTTGTTAAGCTTTAACTGATCAGCAAAGTTATTAGCAATAATTGCTTCGGTTCCTTTGTAGTTAGTCATATTGAAAAATAGTAAAAAATCTAGAGAAAATAATCATATAAACACCTCTAAAATGTTCTAACGGAGATTGCCATAGCAAAATCGCTAGAAACCTAGAATCTCTAACTTCTTGCTTGTAAGACAAGAAAATAAGAGACTCCTAAATTGTCAAGGTTCAGTGTTTACCTATTACTCATTATAGCAACTCGTTAATTGAATCGACAGAGTAAGCAAGGTTAAAATAACCGTATTTTATGTTCGGTTTACCGTACCAACGCACATTAATGAAAAGGATAGAAGTTTTTCGCCTCTATCCTCTTGATTTTCTGTTTTATTTACGAGACTTACAACTCAGGTAAGGTTAAATCCTTCTTAGCTGCTAGGTAATGGTCTAGAATAACTTGAGGACTATTGCCTACCAGTGCTGCTACGGTAGATGGATCATAACCATCCCGAATTAAGCGAGTGATGAATGAGTGCCGAAGATTATAACAGGGTAGGTATTGGCTAATTTTTCCAGACTGGTACAGTTTGATTACTACAGGTCGCCATTGCCGATTGAGAAAATTATCTTGATTCAGATATCCTCCCTCTACACTAGGAAAGACTAGATTATTTTCATTTTGACGTTTAGGAATGCGTCTTAAGAGGCTAAGAAGTTGGTCATTGCAAGGGAAAATTCGAGTATTGTGGGTTTTAGTATCCTTTAACTCTCCCTTTGAGTAGGCTTTACTAACCACTATCACAGTCCTCCCATTTCTTTCTTTGATATCATTCCAATTGAGAGCTATTGCTTCCTCTGGTCGGAAACCTGTTAAAGCTAGAAACTCTACATAACCAGAGTAGTAGGAATGAGAGTAAGCACTAGCAGGTGAACAAAATTCATTACTTGAGAATGACTGGATAATGCTTTTAACTTCTTCAGGCTCAAAGCATTCTTTAGAGCGTTTACTTTTTTGTCCTTTAGGCAGTTGCTTTTTGAGATTGTGATAGGGATTATCACTGATTAACTTAGTTTCAACAGAATAGTTGCAGGCAGCATTGATGTTAGCAATTGCTTTTTTTAGGGTGCTGGAACTGTAATGCTCCAATAATTCCTGCAATAGTAAGTGAGGATTGTCAAGGTCAAGAGCTTCACTGGAAACTTTAGCTAAGCACCTCTCTACTTCTTTCCAGTCTTTTTTTTGAGTTGTCTTAGCTACCCGCTGTACATTCGCTTCCTTGTAATGTTCCCAAACATCAGCTAAATTGACCTTAGCTACCCGTTCTACAGGTGCTAGTGCCTGTGCGTGTTTAGGGGAATATTTCGCTAGACTCTCATCGAAGCGTTCCATGAGGATATCGCTGTTGATTTCTTGAGCCTTAGCACTGGCTACCTTAAGAGTAGTATCAGTGTCAGCTTTACCGACTGTTATTACGTAACGCTGACCATTGAACCGCCAGCGGATACGATAGCTACCTTGGAATCGCTCTACCGAAACCTTACCGTACTTAGCTACTACACCATCTTTGTTGTGATCAGGGGTGATAAACATGATTCTGGGTATTGGTAAATTTCATACCCGCCTCATACCCAGTTTCTTTGACAGAGGGTATCTAGTAGAGCTTCCAGCCGTTGGTTTACCTCAAAAGTAGTTAAAGCTAGCTGATTTGTAATCAGCCTGTCGCAAGTTCGAGTCTTGTCACCAGCTTATTTCATGAAATAAAAGCTAGATAAAACTTCTAGCCTTTATTTTTTTTTGCCCAGTAAGCGATCGTCTCAAGGCGCTTGTCACCCGCCTCAGCAATTTTGATTGTTAACGTAATCTTTTTTCCAAAAATAGAAATATCTAGAGCTATATTGAATCTGGCGATCGCAAACTTGAGCATCTGATTATCAAGCTTGATTAAATGTTAGCCACTAAGCTGTTGTGCATTTAAACCACCGGGCGGGGCCTGTAGGGTGCGTCAGCTAGAACACTTATGCTTACAAGGGAAACGAGACAGGAGCCGTGGCACCCTACAATACTTGAGCATCTGATTATCAAGTTTGATGAAATGTTAGCCACTAAGGTTATCAAGTTATTCTAAACTAAATTTGTCAGCACTGTACCGGAGCAGCGAAATGTCCCCTTGGGTAAAAGATCCACATTCAGGCGGAGTGAAAATCCCTCCGGCAGTTCAAGAACGGGTGAAGCAGCGTATTCTCGATTATGCTGCTGCTAACTACGCTGGTAAGTACACTCGCCTAGGCATCCGCTTTCGCAGTCAGTTTTGTTACATTGATGCCTATACAGAACCTGAGATACCCCTAGATTTTCCGAGCAAAGAGCTTGGCATATCTCGTGAAGAATATTTAGAACAAAGGCGAAATACCCCCCTTCACCTGTGTCGGCTGCGTTACTTTAGTGATGAAGAAGCTTGGACTCTGGGCTTTTACGCCTATAGCAGTGAAAAATACGAGCCTTGTATGTTCAGAAATAGCAGTTTCTACGGCACGCCTGAAGAAGCCTTTCAGATATCTTCTATGTACTTGGAATAACCGAAAATGAGCGAATATCAATATTACGAATTTCAAAGCGTCGATCGACGTTTGACTCAATCCGAACAAGAAGCACTCAGCCAACTCTCTAGTCGCGCACAAATAAGCTCTAATAAAGCTATCTTTGTTTATAGCTATGGAGACTTACCGGGCAACGAAAAACAATTATTAGTCAAATATTTCGATGCTATGTTTTACATAGCTAATTGGGGATCGTTGCAACTAATGTTTCGTTTTCCCAAAGGTTTGATTGATATCGAACTGATGCAGAAATATTGTGTTGAAGATATAGTTGAGGTTTCGGAAATTAATGATTTTGTCATTTTAGAAATTTCTATTAATGAGGAAGAAGGTTTTGATGGGTGGATAGAGGGAGAAGGAAATTTATCCTCTTTGATAGGTTTGCGCCAGGAAATTTTGCAGGGAGATTATCGTTTACTTTATTTAGCTTGGCTGAAAGGGATTACCTATCTTGATGAACTCGATGACGAAGATGAAGATGAGCGAGATGATGATGATGAAAATGATGATGAAAATGATGATAAAGAAGGACTAGAGCCACCTGTTCCTCCTAATTTCGGTAAGTTATCTTCATCGTTACAGGCTTTTATCGATCTTTTTGAAGTGGATGAGCATCTACTGAAAGCTGCAATCAGTGCGAGTGTTACTAAACCTTCAATTTCCGAAAGTAGCATCACAGAAGCTATCAAAAAACTCGATCGTTATGAAGTTGATACTTTTTTACTGCGGTTACTCAAAGGAGAATCTAATCTCTCTATTGAATTGCGTAACAAATTATCAGCAATGATAGAAGTTAAGCAAGATCAGAATCCCGGTAAACGAACAATTCGTCAGCTTTTAGCAAGCGCAGAAAAGGAAGAAAAACAGGAAGAATACAGAAGAGAACAGGAAGTAAAATCTGCACGCATCAGAGAATTAGAAGCTTTGGCTAAGCGAGAAACGGCTGTTTGGGAAGATATAGACGCTCTCATTCAAAAAGGAACTTCTAAGTCTTACGATGAAGTAGTGCCTTTACTTTTAAAACTCCGAGATTTGGCGGATTATCAAAAGCAGCAAATTAAGTTTTTAACACGGATTCAACAACTGCACGATAAATATAGCAGTCGCTCTGGATTGAAAAGACGTTTGCTTAAGGCGAATTTATAATCTAATATGCTGTGGAGCATTTAAAATAGTATTGTAGGGTGCGTCAGCCCTATCTTGTTTCCCTTGCTTAGTAAGTGTTCTA
>NZ_JAUBWA010000074.1:0-35959 GCF_036702825.1 Microcoleus sp. A003_D6
TGACTAATGACTAATGACTAATGACTAATGACTAATGACTAATGACTAATGACTAATGACTAATGACTAATGACTAACTGCGGAAATTAGCGACCGACTTTTGCAATTTTTCAACAGAACCTGACAAATCGTCCAAAGATGCCTTAACGTCCGAACCCTTTTGTGCAGTCGTATTAGCAATCTCGTTGACTTGCTGCATACTGTTAGAAATTTCCTCAGCCGAAACAGTTTGTTTAGCAGATGCGCGAGTAATATTTTGCACCAAAGCATTCATTTCTCGACTAACTTCGATGATAGCATTGAGGTGAGTTTTAGCTTCGCTTGCTAGCTTAGTGCCTTCGACTACCTCCAGCGTCCCCGATTCCATTGCCTTCATCACGCGGCTGATTTCTTCTTGAATTGTACCGACAATTTCGGAGATTTCCTCAGTAGCGCCGGCCGATCGCTCTGCAAGCTTCCGCACTTCTTCGGCGACGACTGCAAAACCTAAACCTTGTTCGCCGGCACGGGCAGCTTCAATAGTAGCATTGAGAGCTAACAAATTAGTTTGGGAAGCAAGTTGAGAAATCGAAGTCACAATTTTGCCAATTTGCTGCGAAGATTCGCCCAAACGCTTCATCATTTTCGAGGTAGAGGCGATCGTCAACCGGAGCCCGTTAATGCCTTCGACAGCGCGATCGACCGCCACACCGCCGGCTTCAGCGGTGTGAGAAGATTGCTGAGCAACCGTTTCGGCGCGCACCGAAACATCCCGCACGTCGCGGATCGAATTCACTATCCGCTCGATTTCCCGCATGATCGAAGATATTTTGGCTGCTTGAACTTCAGCCTGTTGGGTAAGTTCGCTGGTGTTGTTAATTGACTCGCCCGTAGCAGATGTTACCTGTTCGGCCAAAGTTTGAATTCCCGTTACCACCTTCCGCAGAGAACCGATCAGGAAGTTGAAAGAATCGGCAACAGCACCTAAAACGTCGTTAGTAACTTCAGCTCTAACTGTCAAGTCGCCTTGAGCCGCGCCTTTAATTTCTCCCAACAATTTGAGGACTTGCTGCGTCAGAGAATCAGCTTCAGCTTTGCGTTCTGCTGCCAATTTTTCCAGTCTTTCTTCTCCCTCTTTGCGCTCGGTAATGTCAAAGCGGATGGCGATATATTTAACAATTGTGCCGCTGGTATCAAAGATGGGGGCGAGCGTCGAATCTACCCAGTAAAACGAGCCATCTTTGCGCCGGTTTTTGATTTCCCCTTTCCACGCCAAGCCGCGAGAAATTGTCAGCCACATTTCGGCAAAAAATGATTTGGGATGGTAGCCGGAATTGACAATGCGGTGGTTCCGATGCAGGAGTTCTGCCATGCTGTAACCGGATATTTGAGTGAATCTGTCGTTGGCGTAGGTAATCACGCCTTTGATGTCTGTTTCGCTGACAATTGCAGATTCGTCGAGAGCATTTTGTCGCGTTTTGAGTTCTTGCACCAAGCGTTCCTGTTCCTCGGCTAACTGCTGCATTCGCTTGGTAGATGCTCTTTCTTCGGTGATGTTACGGCAGACAATTACGCCGCCTTTGAGGGCGCCGGTTTCGTCTTTGAGCGGGCTGCCGTTAATTTTGATCCAGAGGCCCTCCGGCTTGTCTGCATGGCGGGTAAAAACCTCTACGCCGTCAGGGGATTCTCCTCGAATTGCCCGCGTTAAAGGGAGGTCTTCTGCGGGATAGGGAGTGACTCCATCGGGCAAAAATAAACCGTATTTTGCCGACCACTCGTTGGGAAGAGCGTCTGTCGAACCCAAGCCGAAGATATCTTTGGCGGCGGGATTGAACAGGACAAAATTGCCTTTTTTGTCGGCTGCAATTACGCCATCGGTGATGCTGTCAATTAGCAGTTGCAAGAGAGAGGTTTGCTGCCGCAGTTCGTCTTCGGAACGGGCTAATTGTGAGGTTGTTTCTTGTAATTGATTAAGTGCCTGTTTGCTTTCGGTAACGTCGCGAGCGACTGCATACATGAGCTTTTGTTCGATTTCAGGTCGCACTTTCCACGACAGCCACTTGTATGAACCGTCTTTGCAGCGGTAGCGATTTTCAAAGGAGTGTGTTTCGACGCCATCGGATATTTTTGCCGCTTCGCCTGTGGTTTGTTCGCGATCGTCTGGATGGACGAACTTGATAAAAGGTTGGTCTTCCAGTTCTTCTAGGGTGTAGCCGAGGGTTGTTTCCCAAGCGGGATTGAGGCGCTTGAATTTGCCTTCAAAATCTATAATGCAAACCAAGTCTAGGGAAAGGGTAAAAAACCGATCGCGCTCTGCTTCGGCTTTTTTGCGATCGGTAATTTGTACTGCTACTCCCCCGACGCCGATGGGTTTGCCGTCAGATCCCGGTAAAGGAAAGTAAGAAGCCAGCCAATCCCGCACGGTACGGGGCTGTTTGGAAGTGGAACCGGATACTTCGATATTCAAAATTGGTTCGTTGCTGGCGAGAACCTTCTGCAATATGGGATCTAGACTCAATGCCATTTCCGGTGCTGTTTCGGCAATCGTCTTCCCGAGGTGTTCGGCAACTGACGACCCGGTGGTTTCGACCATTTTCTCGTTGACTTGCACGAACCGCAAATGGTCGTCACAGATAAACATTGAGGCGGGGGCGGCTGCAAAAAATGCGTCAAAGCGGGCTTGACGCACCGTGAGTTCTCGTTCTAGGTTTTTGCGATCGGTAACTTCTAAGATGAAAGCCCCAATACCGATCGGTTTGCCATCCTCTCCGGGCAAAGGAAAGTAAGATGTCAGCCAGTCGCGCATCACATCTGGTTGTGCGGTATTTGCATGAGAGAGTTCCAGGTTTAATATCCCTTCGTTGGTGGACAGCACCTGCTCGTACAGGGGGCCTACGGTCGGTGCGATTCTCGGTTCAGCTTCCCATATTGTCTTGCCGATGTATGCACAAACCGGTTGGCCGTCGAGTTCGGACAGCTTGTCGTTGAACTGCACGAAGCGCAGTTGGTCGTCGGTGATAAACATTCCCGCCGGTGCTGCATCGAAAAAAGCGTCAAAGCGGGCTTGACGCAAGGTTAGTTCTCGTTCTAGGGCTTTGCGATCGCTGATGTCGCGAGCTTCGGGAATCAGCAGCACGACTTTGCCCCTGTCGTCTACGATCGGCTTGAGGGAGAAGTCCACAGTTATCACAGCACCCCCAGCAACGAGCATCTCGGCTTCGTAGCGGACTACCTCGCCCGCGGCGGCTTTTGCGATCGCAGCTTGCACTTTTTGCTTGGCTTCTGGAGAATTTTGCCACCACAAATTATCTGCAAACTGCGTGCCTACGAAGTCTTCGCGCCCCAGTCCGGCGACGGCGAGGGCTGTTTGGTTGGCTTCCAAAACGGTTCCGTCTGGTTCTAGCAGCCCCACTAATTGGAACGATTGGTCAAAAATGGCTCGGAACAGTCTTTCGCGATCGCGCAGCATTTCTTCTGCCCGCTTGCGATCGCTAATGTCGCGGGTAACAGTTGCTACGCCCACAGCTTCGCCTGTTTCTGGGTCTTTGACGGTAAATAGGGTAAAGTCAACGGGAATATTTTCGTCGGTTTGAAAGTTTCTCAACCGGAATTCGCCCTGCCACAAGCCATCTCGGACGGTAGCAGGCATAATCTCTTGTCTGAGTATTTTCGCGTCTTCCTTCGAGAAGCAGTCAAATATACTTTTGCTTTTGACTTCTTCAATATTTTGAAGTCCGACTAGCTTCATTCCAGCAGCATTCAGGTAGGTTGACTGTCCCTCCATTGTTCCTATGCCGATAAAATCGGAGCTGCTTTCTACGATCGAAATCAATCTTTGTTTTTCGATTTCTGCCAACTTGCGCTCTGTAATGTCGTTGTTAGTTTCTAAAATTGCTTTGGGGTTTCCTTGTTCGTCTCGCTGCAAAGTCCAGCGGCTGAATACTGTAATTTTGGTGTTGCGACCGGTGGTGTGAATCAGTTCT
Source organism: Microcoleus sp. A003_D6 (assembly GCF_036702825.1). Taxonomy (NCBI): domain Bacteria; kingdom Bacillati; phylum Cyanobacteriota; class Cyanophyceae; order Oscillatoriales; family Microcoleaceae; genus Microcoleus; species Microcoleus sp. A003_D6. Next base: position 3,963 of record NZ_JAUBWA010000074.1, read on the forward strand.
CCTTCCCAATAATCCTGCCGTTCTAGCTGTGCCGAGATTGCTTCTAAAGGTTGGGGAAAAATCGTGTTAAACAGGCTGTGAGTGGTTTTTCCCACAGCTTCTTGCTTCGTCCAGCCGTACATTCGCTCGGCTCCTTGATTCCAGTAATTAATCGTGCCGTTTATATCTCGAATAATCAAAGCATCGCTGGCGAGGTCGAGCATTTGCAAGTTTTGTCGCAAGGCTTGTTCCGCGAGCTTCCGGCTGGTAATGTCGCGGGCGATCGTTGACAGAAATTCAACTTCTCCCTTCTCAGATTTGTGAGCAATAATTACTTGAGAAACTGGTATTTCTTTGCCGTCTAAAGTCTGCCAAATTGTCTCGCCGCTCCACACCCCGTCTCGGCAAGCTGCGGCTGTGCCGACTTTTACAATAGTATCTTTACTTTTGGGAGATATGACCTCAGAAATGCTGACTCCCGCTAAATCTGTATTCTCGCCAACGTTCAACATTTCTCTGGCGGCGCGGTTCATATAAAGACTGTGCCCTTGGGCGTCTTCCATAGCTACCCAGTCTGTTGTTGCTTCTAAAATTGATTTGAGCCGTAATAGCTGCTGTTCGACTGCGCTGCGATCGTGAATTTCCTGTTGCAATTGCGTGTTAGTTTGCAGGATTTGCTCTGTTCTTTCATTCACTCGCTGCTCTAGTTCTGCTGTTAGCTGCTGCAACTGAGCTTCTGTCTGTTTGCGCTGGGTAATGTCGCGGCCTTCGGCGAGGATTTGAAATACTTCTCCTGTTTCATTTAACAGGGGCTTAAACGATATATCAATTACTATCACCTGGTGATTGACTCCGGTGATTTCGTATTCTTCTCGGACAAATTTGCCGGCGTTGACTTGTTGGATGTTAGTTTTTAGCCGTTGCTGGTTAGTTGGGGATGATGCCCACCAGGGTGTATGCCAAAATTTCCGCCCCAGCACCTCTGATGCTTGGAAATCGCCCAATTCTAGCGCTGTTTGATTGGCTTCGATCACAGTACCGTCTGGCTCCAATAGCGCTATTAATTGAAAAGCTCGATCGAAGATTGCCTGAAATCGCTGGGTAGTTTCGCTGAGTGCTTGTTCTGTGTCTTTTTTAGATTGAAGAATTTGGGTAGAACCGACTAAGAAGCTGTATCGGCTGGAGAGACTTAAAAAGGCGATCGCGGGGATTACAGTCATCCAATCCCACGCTGTTTGCAAAACTGCGGAGTGCGGCAATCCTAAATATTCTGCTGCGTGACCGCTGTGCCCGAAGGCACAACTCCAAAATATGGCGGCTGTGACTGTGGCGAAGGTGTCGAATCCGGCTTGACGGCTGCGCCACAAACCCAAGCTAATTAGCCAGGCGATCGCAAAGTAACACGCACTAATGATGCTATTGGCAGCCCCTGCTACCAGCGAGGGGGAGAAGTCAGGCAATGTCAGGGTGAAAGTCGTTGCGAAAAAGTAATAGAGAAAGTTCATAGTAAAATAGATAATTGGCAAATTGGCAAATTTTCAACTGTCAACTGCATTGCCCGCTCGCGAAGTCGAATGCTCAACAATTATGTCGCTCGTGCAACCCAAATCTATATAATTCCCCATTCTCTATTTTTACCAGCGTTCGGAATGGGCGATCGCTTCTACATCGACAATCATTAGCAAGCGTTCTTGGGAATTGTACAGACCTTTTAAGAATGGAACTAGGTCGGGACTGACATCTAGTGCTGAGACAATGCGATCGGGATTGAGAGGTAAAACTCCTTCGACGCGGGAGACTGCCAATCCTATCCGCATTCTCGACAATCTCACGTCTCGCGGATCGGGCGCTTCCACCACTAAGATGCGGCTGCTTGGGTGGTGGGTGTCAACCGGATCGAGGCCTGTAAACCGTCCGAAGTCTGCTGCTGCTAAGATTTCGCCCCGCAAGTTGGTTAATCCCAGCAAAAATGGCAGGGTGTTCGGAACCGGGGAAATCGGTTGTTCCTTGAGGGAAAGCACTTCTCGCACTGCGTCTAACTCTACGCCGAACAGACTGCCTCCTTGACCGAAGAGGAGAAATTGCTTTGTTCCGCTTGTTTGAGTCCCCGCTGCGGGAGCAGTTGTTTTCATTGCTTATTTTTAGTTTCTAGTGTAGCGTAACAAATTACGATTTTACTTTGCCTGGAAAGCCGATCGCGAGACGTGAGTTTTTCAGCATCAGTTTTTGGGTTTCAAATGCTTGGGTTAAATAAATCCCGGGTTTGGTAACGGGGCCGATTCCTATCATTAAAGGTAAAACTTTTAGGAAAGTGTGAAACCCAATTTCTAAAAAAAAACGGGGTTTCTCAGTATGATTTTTTTTGACAACTGCCGAACACTTTATATTCTGTTTACGCTAAAAGCAGGCGCTGCACGATGTTGACGAGTTGCTGAGGTTCAAACGGTTTGCTGACGTAAGCGTCGGCGCCTAAATCGGTTCCCCAAGCTTTATCGATATCGGTGTTTTTATGAGTACAAAATACTACTGGCAAGTGTGCAGTTGCGCGATCGCCCCGCAATTCTCTGATCACTTCAAATCCGTTCATTCGCGGCATCACTACATCTAAAACAACGAGAGCCGGATGGGTTTTGCGGATCAGGGCGATCGCTTCTTCGCCGTCGCTTGCCCGGAGCACATCCATTCCGGCATCTTGAAGAATGCGGCAGATGATTTCTAGTTCGCTCTTAACGTCGTCCACTACTAAAACTTTTGACATGATTCCACACTTCCTTGCTGTTGTTGACGGCGGACAATGTTTATTCAGAAGCTGGCGGGATGGCTGGGAGCTTGCAGCCCGTGCTACGGCTGTTTGACTGCACCGCTGCACGGCGAACAAATTAATGTACTTCCCAATACAATATAGCCGATCGCATGGCTGAATGGAAGAAAGAAGAATGATGTAGTTATCTAGGAAAAAAGGAAGAAAGCCCTTCGGCTTACTTCGGTTTCGCTCAGCACAAGTCGCGAGCGAGTAAAAAGAAGGAAGAGAAAAAAACAGCGCTCCGTGTATCGTTGACTTCCGTGTCGGGGATTTTGCTAAGTGGGAATTTGGAATTTGGAATTCCCACTTAGCAAAATTCAAGCTTCGATAATCACTCGTAAATTGCCGCGTTTTTTAGTAACCCGACAAGCGGTTGAGGAACCCGATCGCTCAAATTCCAAATCGAGCAAAGTTGAGCCGATCCTTAAGTTATTTAGCGACAGTTTTTTAATCGATTCTGGCAAGGCCGGATCGATAATTCGCAATTGATTTTCGGGAGCGTCAGGCACTAAATTTAACATCATTTGCAAGAGTTGAAAAATACTGCCGGTTGCCCAAGCTTGGGGCGAGCAAGCTACAGGATACTGCACGGGACGATCGCTGTCGCTGTTGCGCTCGTAGCCGCAGAAAAGTTCGGGGGGACGCTCGTAGGGTTGCAGCAATGTCATGTCAAATAAGCCTTGAGCTACTTCTAGGGCTTGTTCGACACGGCCGAGCGATCGCAGTCCCATAGCTGTCAAAGCGTTGTCGTGCGGCCAGACTGAGCCTGTGTGGTAGCCTATGGGATTGTAGGCGGGAGATAAGGACGACAGGGTGCGAATGCCCCAACCGCTAAACATATCTGGAGCTTGCAATCTTTCTGCTACGCTTTGAGCTTTTTCTGGCGATAAAATACCGAGGTGCAAACAGTGTCCGGGATTTGATGAAATGCTGTCAGAGGGTTTTCCTTCGCCGTCTAATGCTAGGGCGCAATAACCTAAATCTTCGATCCAAAAATCGCGGTTGAATCGGGTTTTTAGGTTTCTTGCTTCTTCTTGCCAGCGATCGACTAAATCGATGCGTTTCTTGATCTTGGCAATTTCTGCCAGCCGGAGTTTAGCAGCGTAAACGTAGGCTTGGACTTCGCAAAGGGCGATCGCTCCTTCTGCTATTACGCCCGAGCGGTTGACGATGCAATCGCCCGAGTCTTTCCAGCCTTGATTTGCTAAGCCGCGCTTAGATTTCTGGTAATAGCTGAGGTAGCCTGTTTCCGCGCATTTGCGATCGATCCATTCCATCGCTGCCAAGGCATTCGGCCACAAAATATCTAAAGTTTGGCTGTCGTAAGTCCAGGCATAATATTCAGCGTAAAGCATCAACCACAGCGGCGTTGCATCGACGGTTCCGTAATAGGGAGTGTGGGGAATTTCCTGACAGCGAGCCATTTCTCCCATGCGAATTTCGTGCAGTATTTTGCCCGGTTCTTCATCCCGCCAATCGTCATCGCTTTTGCCTTGATAGTGAGCTAAAGTTGTCAGGGTTTCTCTGGCTAAAGTTGGATCTAGAATTAAAATTTGAGAAGCGGCGATGATGGAGTCGCGGCCGAATAATGTTGAGAACCAGGGAACTCCGGCTGAAATGGCTTTGCCTTTACCAAAAGTTTGCCGCAGGGAATAAATGTCTTGTTCGGCGCGTTTGAGGAGTCGGTTAAATGTGTTTTTGTCCGAGTTAATTCTGGTAATTTCGCTCAGCCATTCTCGCTCTTCTAAAAGTTCTGCTGCTTTGGCTTGAACTAGGTTTGCGGGAGTGCTCACTTTGGAGATGGATTTGCCGTCGATCAGCATTTTGAGCCGATATCCCAATTTGATTGCTTGGTGGGATTCTAGGGAAATGCGCCACACTGCTGTATTGCCCTGAAACAGTGCTGGCGGTTGGTTGTAAAACTCGATGTGAGATTCCATCACCGAGCCGTCTAAACCTTGGTAGGCAAGGGTTAAATTTTCCTGGAGGCAGCACGAAGGATCTTCGGCGATAGAAAGTCGATCGCTCGGGTTTTTTTCTGATTCTTGAATTACCGCATTTGGGTTTTCTACCGCCCGATTTTCACCGTCGCTATTGCCGTTAGGATGGGCAGGAAGGGCTTCTTTGTCTGCACCTTCGCCTGGGGATGAGCCGTCGGTTTTTTTGGGCATCAGGCGCAGTATTTTACCGCGCTTTTCACGGCCGAAACCCCGGACTTCAAATAAGTCTAAGAAATCAGAGTTAAAGCTGAGACTTATTTCAAAGCTGGCTGGTTTTGTGGTGAAGTTGGTGATTTCTATGTCTTCAAACAAACCGCCGTTGAGCACCATTTCTCGCCTGATGCCTATGGTTTCTGCCGGGATGCGATCGTCAATGCGGGGGTTGGAGCACAAAACTGTTTGCAGGTAGCCTTTTTCGGCGTTGCTGCTGAGCAAAATTGGCGATCGCCCTTCGATTTGCAGTTCTAGGCGGCTGAGAAAGCGCGTGTCGTGGCAAAACAATCCGAGGCTGGTCACGCTGTCGTCTTTTAAGCAGCCTGAGATGTTGCCGAGGGTGTCGGTAATTAGAAATAAATCGTCGTCTTTGAGGGTGAGTGTTGGTTGAGGTCGATCGGCGATCGCGCAAGGCCACTCGGTTACAGGTGACTCTGCAGTGGCTGCAAATGTTTTTCCTTCTAGTTCAACAGTATCGGGCATTGTTACTAAAAGTGGGTTCCCATCTTTTCAAAAGTTTAATTTTCTTGATTTTTCGACTCTTGACTTTGAGATTATTTTTTGAGGTCGAGCGCCTTGATTGAATGCTTCATTCTTGGCATTATATCATGTTTTTCAGCCTGCTGCCAACTAACAGTTAGATTCACAAAACAAATTTAACTTTTCTTAAAACAAGCAAAAAAAATCAAACGATCGGGACGAAATAATAAGAAGATCGACCAAACTAATCTAGCAGCAGCCAAAACAGTTATACCAATTTTTTATGAGGCCCCGTAGAATCCGATCCCCCCTCGCATCCCCCTTATTAAGGGGGATGCGAGGGGGATCGAGATATGTGCAACTTCACATTAAATTGGTATTAGGACTTTCTTAATTGTTCAAACATGAGCTGTCATGTAAGGATTCAGGTCACTGAACTCCTTGCTGGGCAAAGACTTTAGATATGGAGCTTGATACTAAATCAATCTCTATTCTCAATAAACCGCGAAAAACTGTCACTTTTCCTCGTTTATTGACAATTAACCGCGAAAGACAAAAACCCTTATTTTGCCATAAAACCCTTACCAGACAAGCGTTGGAGCCGCAAGTTTTTAGACCTGAATCCTTACGCTGTTATATTGCACCTTCGGTCTTCCTGCTTCCTTATTTCTTCTGGTATAACACAGCTAAAATGATAATGGGACTCAGGTAGAAACCGGGTGTTTTCGTAAAAAAACCCGGTTTTTTGAGTGTTGTGCGTAAGTTTTGGATAAGTAAATCGGGCGTGCGTTTAATCTGTCCTAGTGCAGCTATCTGCTTGGGATTTCTAATTCTGTCAAACGATGCGGATGACCGTTTTGGAAAAAGCGCTCTTTTAAAATTTGTCGGTAAACGGCTTCATAGCCATCGACCATTGTTTGACCGCTGAAGCGATCGACTACGTGTTGCCGGCAAGCGCTGCGATCGAGTTCCCGGGCCGGCTCGATGGCGGCGATACATTCTTCCACGTTTTCGCACAGAAAACCTGTTTTCCCATGAACAATTATTTCTGGAGCCGAGCCTAATTTCATGGCAATCACGGGCGTTCCCGTTACCATTGACTCAATCATGACTAACCCGAAAGGTTCGCGCCAAATAATGGGAAATAATGTCGCTGCTGCACCGCCCATCAACACGCTTTTTTGAGCGTGGTTGGCTTCGCCTAAGTATTCTATTTGTTGGCCGTCGATGTGCGGCTTGATTTCTTGCTCGAAATATTCGCGATCGACAGTATCTACTTTGCCTGCCATCTTTAAATGCCAGCCGGATCGCTTGGCAATTTCTATGGCTAAATGCGCTCCTTTTTCTGATGACATTCGACCGAGAAAAGCTAAATAAGGAGGATTGTCTGGCTGCGGGTGAAATTCGTAGGTTGCCGGATCTATGCCGTTATAAACTGTGGCAACGCAGTTGAGATTTAGTCTATCTTCCCGCTGAGAGTTGGAAATACTCACGTAGGGCTGAGTGCGGGCGTAGGCAAATATTTTCTCGTTGTCGGGGGTAAAAATCCCGTGGAGAGTGTGAACTGTGGGCGTTTTTACTAAGCGCGAGTAAGGCAAAGCGGCGCAGCCTAGGTGAGAGTGAATGATGTCAAAATCTCCGGCTTTTTCATAGACTTTGCTCAGTTGCAACATATCGTAAATCCCGTATTCTTTAACGGTGGAATCGAGACGCAAAGCTCGGGGATGAACAGATTCTAAAGCAGCAGAAGTAATTGAATCGCCGGAGGCAAATAAAGTAACTTCATGTCCTCTTCTTACTAATTCATCGGTCAAGAGGCTGACCACCAGTTCAATTCCTCCGTAAGCTGGAGGCGGAACTCGCTCTGCTAGGGGGGCAATTTGGGCAATTCTCATCACAAACCTTCTAGTTTTATCTATTGTTGTAAAATTCAATACGCGAGAGATGATTGTTGCGGTAAGTAGTGTTTGCAACTTTTCTTAACTTGTGAGTTGTTGTCGCGTACATCAAATTTAACGACAGTTTACCAATTAGTCTATGCTACCTGAGAGGGAGATTGTCATGTAACGCGATCGTACTTTTTCCTTCGCTCAAGCTGAATTGACTTCTGCTGAAAGAGATAATTACACGCAATCGAGCGATTTTTCCCAGTTGCACCTTCCTTCAATATCGAAAATTGTGTAAAATACCACAGTAACAAAACTTACGCGCTGGCGATCGCAAAAACCAGGTTTTTCAATTCAGGGCGATCGCGCCCCACGAGAGATTTTTTACAAAAAAATCGGTTGATACGTCTAGGACTAATAGAGTAAATTAACCTATGGAATACAGTGACTTCACAACCATAGCTAAAGTTAGAGAATCCTTTAATTTAACGGTAGAAGAACCCTTAAACCTGTTTGCGGATATCCCAGAGGTACTGCCAAGTTCCTATTTGCAAACGACCTTAAATGAAAATGTTTATTTAGCCACTGCAATTAATACCGAAAAGGCTCGCGCCGAATTAATTATCGCTCCAATTTTATTAGAAGTCAGGCGAAAATTTAATTTTCAAGTAGGTTTTTTCTCCGGCTCAGAATTCAATGTTGATGTAGCAGTCGGTTTAAACGGGTATTGCGATTATATTCTCACGGCCTCGAAAGATTCCTATGAAATTCGCGCCCCCGTCATTCGATTTTATCCAGTAGAAGAGTGTTGGGTTCACGAAAACTTGGACAAGCGGGCGATCGCTATCCTGGAGCTCGATCGCGGGCCGGGCCGAAAAGACTGCTGCAAGATCCAGTCAAATTCATCAGTGAGAGAGATGCTGCGAGCTGCTATAATGAAGGGCTAGAGGAAAAGAACACTGAAGACCCGAAAATATGGTTGCCATCCAAAACAATCTCAACATTGCCACCCTAGAAGCAGAATACAGTCAAAAAACACCGCGAGAAATTCTCAAATTTGCCCTAGAAAACTTTGAAAATATCTCAATTTCTTTCAGCGGTGCCGAGGACGTAGTTCTGATCGATATTGCCTCAAAAATTACCAAAAACTTCCGCGTTTTCACCCTAGATACCGGCAGATTGCACTCAGAAACCTATCAGTTTTTGGAGCAAGTCAGAAAACATTACGGCATTAAACTAGAAGTAATGTTTCCCGATGCAGCAGAAGTACAAGCCCTAGTAGAAGAAAAGGGATTGTTTAGTTTTTATCAAGACGGTCACAAAGAATGCTGCGGCGTGCGGAAAGTCAAGCCGCTGCGCCGCAAACTGAATACTCTCGATGCTTGGATTACCGGTCAGCGGAAAGACCAAAGTCCCAGTACCCGCAACGGTATTCCGGTCATTGAAGTTGACACTGCATTCTCAACTCCCGATCGCGAATTAATTAAATTCAACCCCTTAGCAAACTGGTCTTCAGCAGAGGTTTGGGATTACATTCGCGCTTTGGAGGTGCCTTACAACAAGTTGCACGAACGCGGTTTTGTCAGCATCGGTTGCGAACCTTGTACGAAGCCGGTATTGCCGAACCAACACGAACGCGAAGGTCGCTGGTGGTGGGAAGAAGCGACACTAAAAGAGTGCGGTTTGCACGCTGGTAACGCACAAAAATAGTGCATAAAGTCGTAGGTGTGCAGTGTGCACATTACCAAAGAATCCGCATACAAAGTGTAGCCAACTGTAGGATGCGTCAGGGGGAGAATTATTGGTTTTTTGTCAAATTATTCAGCCCTGACGCACCCAACAATAACTATTGTATAAGGTGCGTCACTGTGAGATTGTCGATGTTTGTTTAGGGATTGTCGATGGCGACGCACCCTACGGCTTCCTTCTTCCTTCTTCCTTCTTCCTTCTTCCTTCTTCCTTCTTCCTTCTTCCTTCTTCCTTCTTCCTTCTTCCTTCTGAAAAGTTTTTAAGCCAGGTACTTATGCTCGCCTCAACTAGCGAATTGCTGAACACGGCCCGGAGAAATGCTTATGCGATCGGCGCTTTTAACGTCTACAACCTCGAAGGAGTAAAAGCCGTCATCGATGCCGCCGAAGCGCTGCAAAGTCCTGCAATGCTGCAACTTCACCCCAGCGCCCTCAAATACGGAAAATCGCCTTTAGTAGCGCTTTGCATGGAAGCCGCGCGCCAATCTTTAGTGCCGATCGCAGTACACTTAGATCACAGCACCTCAGAAAAAGACATTCACCTCGCCCTAGCCGCCGGCATCAAATCAATTATGGCAGACGGTTCTCCTTTGTCCTACGAACAAAATTTGATATTTACTCGCCAAATGACTGAATTATCCCACGCTAACGGTGCGGTAGTTGAAGCAGAAATCGGCAGAATTAGCGGCACGGAAGACGGTTTGACAATCGAAGAAAAAGCCGCAAAAATGACCGATCCAGTGGAAGCAGTAGAGTTTATTAAAGAAACTAAGGTTGATTTTTTAGCAGTAACAATTGGCAACGTTCACGGCAAATATTTCAGCGAACCCAAACTCGATTTCCCGCGTTTGGCAAAAATCCGGGATTCAGTTTCGGTGCCGTTAGTGTTGCACGGTGCTAGCGGTTTGCCGGAATCCACGATCAATCAATCTATTAAATTAGGAGTAGCTAAATTTAATGTGAATACGGAAGTTCGCGATGCTTATATGGACGTGTTAAAAACTAGCAGTTCTTTGTCAGATCCGGATTTGTTGGAAGTTATGGAAAAGGCGATCGATGCTATGCGATCGGTAATTTCTGGGAAACTGCAACTTTTCGGTTCTGCGGGTAAGGCTTATTTGCATCAGTCACCTTATGCGGAAGGATTTACTGCAAATAAATAGCAATAAATAAGAAAACCCGGCGGTTTAAATAGAAAACCCGGCGGTTGAAACCGCGTCTACACAAACAAAACCTGCCTCCGCAGGTTGAAGAAAACCGGGCGGTTGAAACCGCGTCTACACAAACAAAACCTGCCTCCGCAGGTTGAAGAAAACCCGGCGGTTGAAACCGCGTCTACACAAACAAAACCTGCCTCCGCAGGTTGAAGAAAACCCGGCGGTTGAAACCGCTTAATCCCAAGCATATTGGGTTAAATTTACCTTATTTTCTTCAGTCCGCGGAGGCGGACTTTGTTTGTGTAGACGCGGTTTCAACCGCCGTCTTCTCTTTGTTTGTGTAGACGCGGTTTCAACCGCCGTCTTGTCTAGCGGTTTAAAAATCGATCGGGATCGATGCCAGATTCCCGCAGCCGCCGAATTAAAGACTGCAATTGAGATTCCGCTGACTCAGCCCTAGACTCAGATTCCTCGGCCCGCTGCCGTTGCTGTTCCGCTTCAGTCAGAATCCAATTGCCATCAACATCATACCAGCGCAACCACAGGCGATCGATTCCCTGAAACTCTCCTTGCCACAAACCCAAGCCCAAACTTAGGTCAGCAATCCACACTCGCGAGTCAGACAATTCTAATTCTTGATAGCGTCCGGCATTCAATGCAAACACTCGCAACCTATTCGTATAGCGGCTGAAAACGGCATAAACAGGAACCCGCAAAATCTGCTCGTAAACCTCCCATTTACTGGGCGGTTTCTCATTTATTTCAGGCTGTAAAACTTGCCCGTTAGTGGTAACATCCGACTGATTTGGCAACCTTTCTTCATCGATATTTGCGCCTAAATCTTCTTTTTCCGTTCCCGGCGAAAGCAGTTCTACAACTACAAAAGGATTCACGCCTTCCTGCCAAGTAACATAACTCATCCGCAGTTCGGAGCGATTGTAAAGTCTCGGAACTCCCACAACTCCAAACCAATCCGGGCGCTTGTGCCACAGAGTGTGCTGCACGTCATAATACAGGTTCATGTCGGTGCCGCTAAATATCTCAGAAGCCGGATAATTCCGAGGCCGAAACGTCAGGCTCAACAACTGCGGCTGCAAATCGTGAAATTCGTCGGGCAAACCAGGTTCCTCCGGGTCTTCGCTGGGTAAATCGTACATCGTCGGCAGCGTTTCTCTGGGCGATCGCGGCGGATCGGTTTGCGGTACAGGATATTTAAAAGGCAACATATAATATTGAGAAATGACTGCATTTATGCTAACATTACTTTAACACTTACAGGACGAGCGCCAACACCCTGTCAAACTTTTCTCTCAAGCTTTTATTCCTCTCTTCTGTGAAGTCAATCTAAAATCTAAAATCTAAAATCTAAAATCGACCGATCCGAAATTCTGCACTATGATCGACATTCCTCAACTGATTGCTCAAGAACTTTCCATCAATCTCTCCCAAGTCAATAATGCTCTGGAACTTTTCGCCGAGGGAGCAACTATTCCGTTTATTGCCCGCTACCGCAAAGAACGCACGGATTTGCTGAATGAAATTCAGTTGCGGGACATCTCCGATCGCTTCACCTATCTGACGGAAATTGAAGAGCGCAAAAAATCGATTTTAGATACAATTAGCTCTCAGGGCAAACTCACTGAAGAACTGCAAGCTAAAATCGAATCGTGTTTGCAAAAAACCGAACTCGAAGACCTTTATCTGCCTTACAAACCCAAGCGGCGGACGCGAGCGACAATTGCTAGAGAAAAAGGTTTGGAACCGCTGGCAGAATTTATCAAATCTTTAAACTTACCGACGGCTAAACCCGCTGATCTTGAGGCGGAAGCTGCGAAATACATTTCGGAAGAAAAGGGAGTGAAAACAGCAGAAGAAGCTCTCAAAGGTGCTGGGGATATTTTGGCGGAAGCGGTTTCCGAAAAAGCTGAATTGCGGGCTTATTTGCGAGATTTTTTAATGAAAACAGGAGTTTTTGTCTCGAAAATTAAAGAGGATTTCCCGGAAGGCAGCACTAAATTTGAAATGTACCGCAATTACCAAGTTGCTGCGAGAAATGTTCAGTCGCACAATATGTTAGCGCTGTTTCGCGGGGAAACGGAGGCGGTTTTAGATTTGGAACTGGCCTTTGATGAATCGGCGGTGATGGCTTATTTGGAAGATCGGGAAATTAGAACTAGGATACCGCAAGTTAAGGAGTTTTATCGATCGACCTTGAAGGATGCCTTCAACCGACTGATGAAGACTTCGTTAATCACGGAAGTACGATCGCACAACAAAGCCGTCGCTGATATCGAGTCGATCGCCACTTTTGAAACCAACCTCCGCGAGTTGCTGCTGTCGGCGCCGGCGGGAATGAAACCCACATTGGCGATCGATCCGGGATTTCGCACGGGTTGCAAAGTTTCCGCCCTCGATGAAACCGGGCAGTTTTTGGAATATCAAGCCATTTTCCCCCACCAAGCCGCAGGTCAACGACAACAAGCTGGTAAAATTGTCAAGCATTTAATTGAAAAATACAAAATTGAATTAATCGCGATCGGCAACGGTACAGCTTCCCGGGAAACAGACGAATTTGTGTCGGAAGTTTTGGCCCAAATGGAAAGAAAACCGATTAAAGTCATGGTGAATGAATCCGGTGCATCGATTTATTCAGCAAGCGATGTGGCGATCGCCGAATTTCCCGATCTGGACATCACCGTCCGCGGCGCAGTCAGCATCGGACGGCGCTTGCAAGACCCCCTCGCCGAACTCGTGAAAATCGATCCGAAATCAATAGGAGTCGGTCAATACCAGCACGATGTTGACCAAAAACTGCTCAAAAAGAAACTCGACGAAACAGTCGAAAGCTGCGTCAACTATGTCGGAGTTGACTTAAACACAGCCTCCAAAGAACTGCTGACATTTGTGTCAGGAATGACGGCAACAGTTGCCAAAAATATCGTTAATTACCGCAACGAAAACGGCGCTTTTAAAAATCGCCGCCAACTCCTGAAAGTTCCCAAACTCGGGCCTAAAGCTTTTGAACAAGCAGCCGGATTTCTCCGCATTCGGGGCGGCGAAAACCCCCTGGACAATACCGCAGTTCATCCCGAAAGTTATCCTGTCGTGCAGGCGATCGCCAAGGATTTAGACTTGCCGCTGACAGGAATAACACAAATATCGGAAAAAATCAAGACTGTAAACATCAAGAAATATGTCACAGAAAAAGTCGGAGAACCGACACTCCGAGACATTATTTCCGAACTAGAAAAACCGGGAAGAGACCCGCGAGCCGAGTTTAAATATGCCACTTTTCAAGCAGGAATCAAAGAAATCTCCGATTTGCAAGTTGGCATGGAATTAGAAGGCATAATCACGAATGTAGCTAACTTTGGAGCCTTTGTTGATGTGGGAGTGCACCAAGATGGTTTGGTTCACATTTCTCAATTAGCCGATCGCTTTGTAGATGACCCCAAACAGATTGTTAAAGTCGGACAAGTGGTGAAAGTGCGGGTTTTGGAGGTGAATGAGAAGTTAAAGCGGGTTAGTTTGACAATGAAGCTGCAAGAAAAACCGCAACCGCAAAATAGCGCGAGGCTTCCGGCCCCGCGCCGACGTTAAAACTTTGGGGGAAAGGTGAAAAAGGGCGATGGCGTCGGGCCCTCGCCCGTGCTACGGCTATAATTGTGTAATCCTCACCAACCTCAAATTTAGATGACTGCAAGTAAAAGCTGCACCTATATCTCCCCTGAAGACTATTTAGCAGGTGAGAAAGTCAGTCCGATAAAACACGAGTACAGACAAGGTGAAATCTATGCAATGGCAGGAGCAAGCAAAGCTCATGTTATCATTTCGGGAAATGCGTTTGCACTGTTGAGAAATCATCTGCGGGGAAGTGGCTGCATAACTTATATGGCACAGATGAAAGTTCGGATTGAGGCATCAAATTTCTATTATTATCCCGATGTCGCGGTGACTTGTGATGAACGGGACAGAAATGCTGCTGAAGATTTCATTCGCTACCCGCGCTTAATTGTGGAAGTTTTATCGCCGACAACAGCGGCTTTTGACAGAGGCGATAAATTTGCCGATTACCGCACTTCTGAAAGTTTGCAAGAGTATGTATTAATTAATCAAGAGAGAGTTAGTATAGAGTGTTTTCGCCGGAATGCAGAGGGTTTGTGGGTGCTTTATCCTTACACTCAAGGACAAGAAGTTCAGTTTGCTAGCGTTAATTTTAGCTGTGCGATCGAGATATTGTATGAAGATGCGATACCAAATCTAATTAACGCTCCTGTTTGTAGATAAGACGGCGGTTAAAACCGCGCCTATACAAACGATGTCCGCCTCCGCGGACTGAAGAGAATAACGTATTTTAACGGCCTGGTCTTTAACCCGTGTCGGCGGGTTTTGCTTGTATAGACGCGGTTTCAACCGCCGTATTATTTATTTTTTCTTGCTAGCTTTCCAAGTGCCACCGTAGAAGTAAAAAGGATTGTTTGCGCTGACAGATTCCCAACATTTAAGACACAGAAAAAACCACTGCCCCGACTCGTCATACCGGGCGCGGTAGAGAGTCGGGGCAGATTGAGAACAACGATCGCAATATTTGATTCTGATTGCTCTGGCCATTGTTACTCAGTTTCAAACAATAACGGACTCTTGAGGGCGGGCGAATATCATGCGGCCGGCGGTAGTTTGCAGGGCGCTGGTGACTACGACTCGGGCTTCGCCGCCGACATAGCTGCTACCTGCTTCTACGACAACCATTGTGCCGTCATCCAAGTAACCGATTCCCTGAGAGGGTTCTTTGCCTTCTTTGCGGATTTTTAGTTCGATCGTATCTCCGGGCAAATAAGTGGGGCGCACCGCATGAGTCAAATCGTTGATATTCAAAACCGGCAGTTTTTGGACGGTGGCTACTTTCGACAAGTTGTAATCGTTGGTGAGCAAAATGCCGTCGATATCCAAAGCAAATCGGACTAATTTTGCATCGACTGTGGCAATATCTTCGTAGTCAGCCGAGTGAATTTGAATCCGTTCTGGATATGTTTCTTTGATGCGGTTGAGTACATCTAAGCCGCGGCGCCCGCGCACTCGCTTTTGATCGTTGGCGGAATCGGCTACCAGTTGCAGTTCTTGGAGTACGAATTGCGGGATGATAATTTGACCTTCGAGGAAACCAGTTTCTAGCAGGTTTTCAATCCGGCCGTCTATTATGCAGCTTGTATCGACAACTTTGGCAGAGGCTGGTTTGAAAGTACCTTCGGCTACCAACACCGTGTCTAAGCTTTTGGGGTTGATCAGCCGCAAGAAAGCGCGGCCGTGAGTGTCTGTCAAGCTGACACCTGTGAAGCCGAACATGACGCTGCCCAATACTGCGACTAGAGGTTTGATGAAGCCGAACTCGCGGGGAATTGGCAGCAGGAACAGCGGAGCCAGC
This sequence comes from Microcoleus sp. A003_D6, assembly GCF_036702825.1. Lineage (NCBI taxonomy): Bacteria > Bacillati > Cyanobacteriota > Cyanophyceae > Oscillatoriales > Microcoleaceae > Microcoleus > Microcoleus sp. A003_D6. The sequence continues at coordinate 19,651 of NZ_JAUBWA010000074.1, forward strand.
ATTAAGTTCGCTACTAGCAGTCCGATGATTAAGCCGATCGCCCGCGTCAGCAGCATCTCCACCGGCATATCGCCGACTTGTTTTTCCACCCGCCGGTAGGTTGTTTGAGCCACTAATCCGAGCACGAAGCCGATTAATGCTCCAAACGAGCCTAGTACAGAACTTAAACCTTGTATATTTGTAACTTGCTCCAGCAGGTTGCTCGGCAGGAGTTCGACTCCGTAATAGCCGATGCCTCCGCCTGCGATTACGAATGAGATAATTATGATTGCATCTAGCATTGTTCTAGGTTTATGAATTTGTTCACATTATATCTTTCCAGTGCTGATACTTGTGTTCATCTTTTGGTCGGATATCGCTATATTTACTGAGGGATTTTTATAAACTTATATTTCGCGGTTGTCCCCTTTAGCGGATGTGCGAGCGAGCTTCGCGGCCCAATAGCGCGCCCCGCCGCCAGCAGGCACGAGCTGCGAATAGACCGCCCTGCGGTCTGTTCGGGAATTGCTGCGGCTCGAAACCAGTTGAGGTTAAACTGTAAAAAGCCGTAGTTTGCGGGGCGGGACGCCATCGTTCGCAGCGCGTTTTTACTAAGAAAATGTCATAATATACATAATTATTCATGACGGTTTAATTAAAACTTTAGATTTGAAGTTGCGCTTTTGGCTTGATATGTAATGCACCCTAACACAGATTATTTAACATTTGAATTTAAAAAAAGTGTGCAAGCGGTAAATTTCGGCATTCCCAGTTCGGCTTACCTGCACGTACCTTTTTGTCGCCGCCGCTGTTACTACTGCGATTTTCCGGTTTTTGTGGTGGGCGATCGCAAAAATGGCGATAATTCCGGCACAATTGTGCAATACGTTGCCGTACTGTGTCAAGAAATTCAAGAAACTCCAAATTTAGGCGCATCTCTGAAAACAGTTTTTTTTGGCGGCGGCACGCCTTCGCTGCTTTCTGTCAGTCAGTTGAGCAATATTTTAGAGACTGTCGATCGTAAATTTGGCATTGCTGCTGGGGCGGAAATTTCTATAGAAATAGACCCAGGGACGTTTACTTTAGAACAGTTGCGGGGATATGCAGCGGCGGGAGTAAATCGAGTTAGTTTGGGAGTGCAAGCTTTTCAGGATGAATTGCTGCAAGCTTGCGGGCGATCGCACTCGGTAGCCGAAATTTTTGAAGCAGTAGAAATAGTGCGATCGGCTGGTATTGTCAATTTCAGTTTAGACCTGATTTCGGGACTGCCGCACCAAACTTTAGAACAGTGGGAAGCATCCCTAAAATCGGCGGTGGAAATTAGCCCGACTCACCTGTCGAGTTACGACTTAATTGTTGAGCAGGGAACTGCTTTCGGGCGCTACTTTCAAGCAGGCGCGCAGCCGCTGCCAGCAGATGAAACCGCTGCTCAAATGTACCGTTTAGCCCGGGATATTCTCACCGGGGAAGGCTACGAACATTACGAAATTTCTAATTACGCTCGCGATGGCTATCAGTGCCGCCACAACCGCGTTTATTGGGAAAATCGCCCTTATTACGGCTTGGGAATGGGGGCGGCGAGTTACGTGGAAGGCCGGAGGTTGACAAGGCCTCGCAAAACTCAAGAATATTATCAGTGGGTGCGATCGATGCCCGTCACTTTTCCAGCTACCCCTAAAATTGGGGGGGAAACCCAGCATGATATTTACCCAGCAATTGAGCAAAATTTTCAAGTCTCAGAAAATGACGTTTTGTTAGAAACGCTGATGCTAGGTTTGCGTTTAGCAGAAGGAGTTAGCCTGTGGGCGCTGACAGAAAAGTTTACGCAGCAAACGGTTGATAAAATTTGGCATTGTTTGCAGCCGTACTGGCGGCAAGGATGGGTGGAAATTATCACGGAGGATAGGGCAATCGCAACTTTAGGCGAGGGCGGGAAACTGCCAGTTTCGGGCAATTTGAGGTTGAGCGATCCCGAAGGTTTTTTATTTTCTAATACAATTTTAGCCGATTTGTTCAGCAAGTTAGGCGACGATAATTAGCTCTGTCTGAGGAAGTATACCCCCAGGCAAGCGCGAGTTTTGCTTGCACCCGGGGCAGCCAATCCGATATAAGGAAATTTAATTGCTCCCTAGCTTGATTGTCTCAAAAATCATATATTTTATATCGATCCCTAATCAAAACTTAAAGGCGAACTAAGCCTTGAGATAGACGCAATCACTGACATCAAGAGGTCATACTTGAGAGTGAAGATTTAAAAAGTAATTTAATGAACACTCTAATTCTAGAACGCAACCAAACCCAAAATAAGCCCAGCTTAGTAATTAACGAGCGAGCCTGCAATCCTACTTCTAAGTGTAATTTTTGCGGTCACTACAAACTGCAAAGAGGTTCAGTGGGTCACTGTCAATTGTTGAACGCACCTGTTCGGGGAGGATGGAAATCTTGCGCTTTAGCCATGCCGCCTTTTGCACCTTCTTGGGAACACGTGGAAGGCACGAATGTTTCCGCAGGGGCATTTATTAATTAAGCCAAAAAATGTAGAGATTTTTTTTAAACTGGTGATATGCTATATTAAGCGTAGGCCAGTCGCCGATGGATCGCACAATTTCACAAACAAATTAAAAAGATGAATTTGACACTGAATGAGGTAATTGCCGAAAGTCATGCGCGCATTTTGTGTTGGTATTTCAATAATACTAGCCAAGTGCAAATTGCTCGGATTACAAATATTCCTAATCGGTATTTTGAGCGGACGGTGTTTCCGGGGGAACGTTTTTTGTTTGAAGCGCTGCCGGAAGCTCAGTTAGAAGTTTGCAGGAGTGCGGATACGGGTGCTATAGTGTGCGAGCGAATTTTGTGCGATCGGCTGCGAGTTGAAGAGTTAAGCACGGCTGATTGAACCGAAGCAAGAATGGTAGGGTGCGTCAGATTTGACATTTTCAATCATCACAGAAAGTCTCAGGCTGACGCACCATTGATTCCGGGCGTGCGTCAGCCTGAGATTGTTCGTTTGTCACCAAAATAATCCTAGCTGACGCACCCTACTTCTGAGAAACTGTTCCACATTAAAACCCGATGTCCCTCACCGAACAAATCCTCTCCCAACTCCCAGGAGACGCCCTCGGAGGCTTGCGAAAGGTCGATCGACTCTGGGAAAACCTCAAACAAAACACCGCACCAGTACCCCAAGCAGTCAAATACAGCCAACAACCCCTCGAAACCCTCGACTTCGACATAGTTATCGGCGGCGGAACCCTAGGAATATTAATCGGTACAGCCTTAGCCGTGCGGGGTTGGCGAGTAGCCTTGCTAGAACGCGGCATCCTGCGAGGACGCGAGCAAGAATGGAACATTTCTCGCAAAGAATTAGACGCATTCTTAGAACTAAATTTGCTATCTGTTGAAGAGATAGAACAAGCAATAGCCACCGAATACAACCCAGCCCGCATCAGCTTTGCCAACACCCCCGACATCTGGATTTCGGGCGTACTAAACATCGGAATAGATCCAGTTTACCTCCTCGAAACCCTCAAGCAGCGATTTCTAAAATCAGGAGGAAAACTCTTTGAAAATACACCATTTAAAACAGCAACAATTTACCCCAACGGAGTTCTCGTAGAATCCGAAAATACCGAAAACAATTTATTTGCAACTCGATTATTATTAGATGCAATGGGACATTTTTCGCCCATTGTCCGCCAAGCCAGACAAGGCAAAAAACCCGACGCAGTATGTTTAGTAGTCGGCAGTTGCGCCCAAGGATACCCCAAAAACGAGACTGGCGACATATTTGCATCCTTCACCCCAATGCAAAATCAATGCCAATACTTTTGGGAAGCATTTCCCGCCAGAGATGGCCGCACAACCTACTTATTTACCTACATAGACGCAGACACAGAAAGATTCAGTTTAGAAACATTATTTGAAGAGTATTTGCGCTTGCTTCCCCAATATCAAAACGTCGAACTCGAACAGTTAAAATTCCAAAGAGCACTCTACGGATTCTTCCCCTGCTATCGCCAAAGTCCTCTAAAAACGCCTTGGAATCGCATACTCCCAGTCGGAGACAGCAGCGGTAGCCAATCTCCCCTCAGCTTCGGCGGTTTCGGCGCAATGGTGCGCCACCTCAAACGCTTGACTCTAGGAATTGACGAAGCTTTGACAAGCGAAAGTCTAGACAAAAAGTCCCTCGCACTTTTGCAACCCTATCAGCCGAATCTATCTGTCACCTGGTTGTTTCAGCGTTCCATGAGTGCTGCGATGAATCAAAAAATAGACCCCAATCAAATCAATCAACTTTTGGCTGCCGTGTTTCAGGTAATGGAAGAGTTGGGAGAACCGGTACTCAAACCGTTTCTTCAGGATATCGTGCTGTTTCCGGCTTTGTCAAAAACCTTGTTTAAAACAGCAATTAGCCATCCCGGATTAGTTATGAAAATTATCCCGCAGGTAGGAATAGCTAATTTGCTCGATTGGATGGTTCATTATGTGAATTTAGGAATTTATACGGGATTGCAGCCTTTGGGGAAAGCAGTAGAACCGCAGGTAAAAAATTTAGCACCGGAACAGCAATACTATTTTCACCGATTAGTTGAAGCGTGGCAATACGGCGCTGGAGGCGATTATTAATTGATTAATTGTGGCACGGGCATCTTGCCCGTGGCTAATATATGAACAGGCAAGATGCCTGTTCCACAAGACAAGAAAATTAATTAATTAATTAATTAATGGTGGCACGGGCATCTTGCCCGTGGCGAATATCTGAACAGGCAAGATGCCTGTTCCACAAGACCAGAAAATTAATTAATTAATTAATGGTGGCACGGGCATCTTGCCCGTGGCTAATATATGAACAGGCAAGATGCCTGTTCCACAAGACAAGATAATTAATTAATTAATTTATTAATTAATTGTGGCACGGGCATCTTGCCCGTGGCTAATATATGAACAGGCAAGATGCCTGTTCCACAAGACCAGAAAATTAATTAATTTATTTATTAATTAATTGTGGCACGGGCATCTTGCCCGTGGCTAATATATGAACAGGCAAGATGCCTGTTCCACAACATAATTATATTAGTTGTGAGTTATGAAGGAGCTATAACTGCTAAAGCTTGAGGAATCACTCGAAATGTTGCAGGGGTGTGAGTTGTGATTTCACCGTCAGTATTAATCGGACGGCGTTTGCTAGTATTAACCTCAAATTCTCGATCGTGCAAGGCGCGAACATTAGGCCAACTGGTATGATTTCCTTGCCTCATAGCCGGCAGCAAAGCAATGATTTCCCACCAGTTTTTTATTTCCAAACTGTACAAATCCAGTCGCTTGTCGTCGATTGTGGCATCCTCGGCAACTGTCATGCCACCGCCGTAATAGCGGCCGTTGCCAATGGCAATTTGAATAGTTTTAACATTAAAAGATTGGTTGTTAACCCTAATTTCTGCTCGGAACGGTCGCGCTGACCAAAGTGCCTGCAAAGCAGTAAAAGCATAGGCGAAAACTCCCCAGCGCTGCTTTACGTCTTTAGTCAGCCGCTGGGTAATTTCCACGCTCAATCCCAAACTCGCCACGTTAAAAAAATGCTTGCCGTTCACCCAACCTAAGTCTATTAGCCGAACTTTACCGCTGGCGATTACTTGACAGGCTTTGGATAAATCTGTAGGAATTTCCAGAGTGCGTGCCAAGTCGTTAGCCGTTCCCATCGGCAAAATACCCAAGGGTAACTTGTTGTCTATCAAACCTTCTATGGCGGCGTTGAGAGTGCCGTCGCCGCCGCCGATTATTACTAATTCGACTTGATTTTGGTAGCGCCGAATTGTGTCGGGAAGTTCGCGGGCGCGGTCTGTAGATTCTACAATTAACTCAAAACCCAGTGCTTCTAATTCTCTCGTGGCTTGAGATAATAACTTTTGCCCTTTTCGGGAGTGCTGGTTTACTAAAAGTAGAGCTTTCTTCATTTGTTAATTTTTAAGGGTTGAGTATTTTTAATTATAAAAAGTATAGCTTGATGGCTTAACTTTATGAAATTAATGCTTGATTTCTATTTTACCGCTTATGATGGATTGACAAAAATGTTAAAAAATGGATAATTGTAGCAAAAGATTCCTAAAAAGTACCTCCGGCTCGGGGCTAGCAGCAAATAATCTCGCTTCTCGATCGCAACTAAATTAAAATTATGTCTAATATTTTAGAACAAGCGCAAGTCGCTGCCGATCGCCAAAACTGGCCCTTGTTAGTCGAATGCTTGCAGCAAGTGACAGCCAAGGGCAGCCAACCGCAGGAACAACACATTTTAGAGCAAGCTGTCAGTTTAGCAATCGAAGCGTTAGAATGGGGCGATTTTCAAGACCGCTGGGAAATTGCTAAAGTATTGCCCAATCTGGGAAATGGCGCGATCGCACCTTTAATTGCCGTGCTCGAAGACGAAGACGCAGACACGGAACCCCGGTGGTTCGCCGCCCGCATTCTCGGAAAGTTCGTGAAGCCTACCTATCCCGAAGGGAATCGCCCGGAAGTGATTGCAGCTTTAGTAAAATTAATCAAAAATTCCGACGAAGAATTGAGCCAAATCGCCGCCGAAACCCTAGGGAATTTCGGCCCGACAGCCGTAGAATCCCTAGCAAATCTCCTACTACAAGAAGACTCGCGACAGTTTGCAACAGCAGCACTCGCCCAAATTCGGCGCACCGAAACCATCGCACCGCTGTTGAGCGTAGCGGGAGATTCTAAAGTTGGGGTGCGGGTGGCTGCGATCGAGGCCCTGAGCAGCTTTCACGACTCCCGCATCCCGCCGGTACTGGTAGGGGCGCTCAAAGATCCGGCGACAGCAGTCAGAAAAGAAGCGGTGCGAGCTCTCGGAGTGCGCGCCTATTTAGATGCAGAATTAGATTTAGTGAACTTGCTCAAACCTTTGCTTTCGGACATCCGATTAGAAGTTTGCCAGCAAGCGGCGATCGCTCTTGGGCGGCTGAAAACCGATGCAGCAGCGGCCGCTTTATTTGAATTGCTGCAAAAGCCCACAACTCCGGTTGAATTACAAATCGAAACTGTGCGCGCCCTAAGCTGGATGGAAACTGCAACCGCTTTAGAATATTTGCAGCAAACCTTAATTGCCGAATTGGCTAACACAAACTCTCCTGTTTGTCAAGAGATTGTCGCTGTTTTAGGGCGGTGGTCAAAGCCGGAATTAAAAGCAAAAGCTGCTGAAATTGCGATCGATTTACTCGAAAGCAATCATCCCGCCGTGCAGTCTGCTGCAATCAAACAATCTTTAGCTTTAGGGTTAGGGCAATTAGGAGATATGAGAGCGCTAGATGTCCTAATTAAACTGTTGGCAGACCCAGACAACAGCGTCAGGCTGCACAGTTTATCAGCGCTGAAACAGCTAGGTGGTGGTGAGATAAAGGAGCAATTAGAAAGTTTAGTTAAGCAACAAAATCTGGAACTGGGATTGAGAGAGGGAATTGCGATCGCCCTGCAAGAATGGCAGGAGAATTAAGAGGGAGCGGATTTGCGGAGAACATTTACCCTTGTAAGTCCCGACCGCATAGGAGCTGTGTTTGCCTTTAGCGATCGCTAATGCTGCCAACTAATCTTCTACCCAATTAAGTAACCCAAGAGAAGTAACAGCTCCAAAAAAATGAGCGCCAATCAGATTGACGTTTGCCAGCGTCACAAAAATATCTAGGGAACGAATCACATTTTCCGGCGCATAAGCTGCCATCGCTTGCGGTTGACTGAGAGTTTTCGCTAGGACTACAGCAACTGTTTCTTCAGAAGCGACAAACGCGATTAATACCCCCACCAAACTAGAAACTAATCCAATCTGCAAGGTGTGAGTAATATGTTCTTTGCTGGGATATACCTCGGAATTTTCGGCGTGCAAAAGTCGGCCTAAAAGCCTATAACGAAAATCCCAAAAAATTCTAAAGCACAGTAATAAAAGGCCGAGTATCGCTAAAAATATCCCGAAGCCAATACCTGCATTATTATTGGTTTGTTCGCTCATGTTCCGACCCAACATAGCAAATACTAAAACAATGCCGGAAACAGCACCCAAGAATAACTGTATCCAGAAGCTAACTCGACTGAACAAGCGAAAAGTGGCGACGAATTCGGTGTTCGTCAGCGGTTGCGGCAAGGATTCTGGTTGATTCATTATATACACCTTATTGCTGAATTGAACGTCAAAACAAACGAGGTAAGAAAGAGGTTCTGCTTATCTTCCTGTCGAAATCTATCGCCTTGCGGTTAGCTATTAGACTTCTCCAGAAAACTCAGTTCAGCACAGGCAGGATGCCTGATGTTTTAGAACTGATTTGGGGAATTTCCTAAATAAAAGGTTGAACTCAACACAGCAACTGCCGTTATGGTTGATTTGATTTTCCTCATATCCTCCCGGTGATGAATCATCTACTTCTTGCAACAATGGGAATTTCAAATCTTAAAAATTGACTTAGGTAAAAGGTTTATTGCCCCTGTTCAACATTTCAAAATTTTGCTTCTATCTTTAATTTAATCAAACTAGCGAAACCTTGTCATCTGTCTAATGCCATAATAAAATATCCACCTGATGGAAGATGATTGAGGAAAAACTTATGATAATGCTTTCAGTTAAGGAATGAGAATTAAATAACTTACACTCTTGAAAGTGGGGAGTAGGGGTTGGGCGGGAGAGCCCGCCCTTTTTGGACGGGCGGGACGCCCATTCCACAATAACAATTAAAATTGTAAGTTAATAGACCTCTTGCAAAAGTCCTTTTAATCAAATTTTGGAACGGGCTCTCCGGCCCGTTCCACAAGGAAAAATGTTTTTTGTGGGATGGGCCGGAGAGCCCGTCCTAGTTATTTTTGCAAGAGGTCTATTTAATTCGCGATCCTTAAATATTGAATTTTGAACTCGATAACTGAAAAATCAAAACTTTAGATATGCTCAATTGGCAGCCGCACTCCGAAAGTCGAGCCGAGCCCTTCCCCGGGACTTTCGGCCCAGACAGTGCCGCCGTGGAGTTCCACGAGATGGCGGACGATCGCCAATCCCAGTCCCAGCCCGCCGTAATTGCGCGTAGTAGTGCTGTCAGCTTGGCGGAAGCGATCGAACACAAACGGCAAAAACTCCTTGCTGATGCCAATTCCCGTATCGCTGACGGCGATCTTCACAGAGTGAACCGGAGACCGGGGAGACAACAGGGCGCTACCCGCTCCTGGCGGTTCCCCCTCCTCCGAGAGCCTGATTTCCACGCGACCCGACGGCGGCGTAAACTTAATCGCATTCGAGAGCAAATTCCACATCACCTGCTGCAAACGAGTAGCATCGCCCGTCACCAAGCTCACCCCTTCGCCGCAAACAGTCGCCAATTCAATTCCCCGAGCTTCAGCATCAAGGCTCAGCGCCTTCACGGCCGTTTCTACAATCGGCACCAAATCTACGGCGCGCAGCTTCAAACGCACTTTGCCGCTCACAATCCGGGAAACATCCAGCAAATCCTCAATCATCTGAGTCTGCAACCGCCCGTTTCGCTCGATAGTCTCCAAAGCCACAGCCGTTTTTTCGGCACTCAACTTGCGCTGCCGCAGTATCTGAGCCCAGCCCACAACCGCGTTCAGAGGTGTCCGCAACTCGTGAGAAAGCGTTGCCAAAAACTCGTCTTTAATCCGGTTGGCTTCCGCCGCTTCCCGGTAAAGCCGCGCATTGTCGATCGCCACCGCCGCATCCCGCGCCAAATCCTCCAGCAACACCAAATCGCCACCGCCGCAGCGGCGGCCGGACTCCCCGCACAGCAGCGAAATCACTCCCAGCGTCCGCCCGCGAGCCATCAGCGGCACGCAGATTGCCGACAGCGGGGTGTGGGATCGCAGCACTTTCAGAAGCTCCCCGTCCGACACAACCGCCTCGATCGCCCAGCCGGGTATTTCTGGGTAGATTTTCGACTTCCCAGTCCGCAGCACCTTTGCTATTCCGTGGCGTCCCTGGGGGTCTACGGGCAAGCGGCGATCGATTTGCCACAGCAGAGCGACTTTGCTCGGATCGGAGTGAGCAACTGCTTGCAAGCGGATCGAGCCGTCCGGCTCCATTAAATGCACGCAGCACCAATCCCCCAGCCCCGGCACTGCTAAATCTGCCAAACCTTGCAGCGCCTCCTGGTAATCCAGGGAAGCCGACGACAGCAAAGCCAAAGCTCGCGCGCGGAAATCCGCTGTTTGGGTCGCTCGCTGGCGATCGTCAATATCCGTACAAGTCCCGAACCACTTGACGATTTTCCCCTCAGCATCCCGCACGGGCAATGCCCGACCCAGATGCCAGCGGTAAGCCCCGTCTGATGCCCGTTTAAAGCGGTATTCCACCTCGTAAGTCCCCCCCGTCTGCACGGAGGTATTCCAGCGTTCTAGGCTGTTTTCTACGTCATCTGGATGCAAAACAGGCTGCCACCCCCAGCCTTGAGTTTCCGCAAGCGTCAAGCCGGTATATTCAAACCAGCGCTGGTTGTAGTAGTCTACCCAGCCGTCGGGTCTGGCAGTCCAAACTATTTGCGGGATGGCTTCAGCGAGGACGCGGTAAAGGTGTTCGCTGGCTTCGGCTTCGCGGCGGGCGGCCTGTTCCCGCGCCAAGGCTAGATTCCGCTGTTCTTCGGCTTCTTTGCGATCGCTGATGTCGCTAATCGCGCCGATCCATTTGCAGGGATTGCCTTGTTTGTCAAGCACTGCTTTGCCCCGATCGATCCAGTGGAGATAGCCGCCGCCCTGGCACTGCACGCGGTATTCCTGAAAAAATGGGGCGGCAGAACTGTCTGGCGCGCTCAAATACCGATCGATCGCGGCGACGACTCGATCGCGGTCGATCGGGTGCAAGATACTGTTCCAAGCCGATCTCGTCCTAGGAAATCCGCCTTTTTCGTACTGTAAATGTTCGTCTACGTGACCGAACCACAGCACGATCCCGGTCTCGATATCCCATTCGTAAATCAAATCGCTGGCACTTTCTGCCGCAATCCGAAACCGCTCTTCAGACTGTCGCAGCACTTCCGTAAACTTAAAGCGTTCCGTCACGTCCAAAACCAGAGACAGCACCGATATCAACTGTCCCGAGTCGCTGTAAAAAGCCGAATTGTACCACTCGCAGTGCAACAGCGAACCGTACTTATCATAATTGCTGTTGCGAACAACATTGCACCGAGCCTCTTGGTTTTTTAAACTATAAATTGCCGATAATACATCTTCAACATCGCCCTCACCCATAAATTTCCATTCGCTAAAATGCTTGCCTAAAACTTCTGTTGCATTCCACCCAAAAATCTTCTGGGCCGCCGGCGACCACCCGCTGATGCGAAATTTCTCATCCGACTCTATCACCGCTAGGGGCGTATTTTCAAAATGAGAAGTGAGTTTTTGCAGCGCGTCGCGCAGGGATGCTTCTACTTGCTTGCGCTCAGTAATATCGCTAAAAGAAATAGCAATGCCGTCGCCCAACTTAACGGTCATAATCCTAAACCAGCCGACAATGCCTTCGCTGTTGTAAGATATCTCGGTAGCGAGGGGAATTCCTGTTTCTACAACTTGCACGTAACGGTCGAACAAACTGTTATCTTTATGACCCGGCAGCACTTGCAGCAATCGCTTGCCGATTAATTCGTCCGGGGTGCTCTGCTGAATTTTTGCCGCTGCGGGATTGACGTATTCCCATTCAAAATCCACAATTGTGGATTCGTTGCGAATGCTGCGGAACACGTTAAATCCGTCTATAGATAATTCCTGAAAAACGCGGAAGCGTTCTTGGCTTTCTTGCAGCTTGTCTACAGTGTCAAGCAGGAGTTGTTCGACTCGCTCGCGCTGCGTTATTTCTGCAAGCAATTGCTGGTTAATTTGCTGGAGTTCGGTTGTGGGAGATGCGGCGGGATTTGCAATAGCAGAGTCGGCTTGCGGTCGATCGACCTTTTCAGTTTCCAGCGCTGTATTGGCTGGAAAAGAGGCAGCCCCAGCCAAAGCCAACATTTGAGAAAACCAGGGCATCACTTCCGCTACAGCCCACACAGAGATGACAGCCGTCACGGCGGCGATCGAACTTGACAGCAAGTAGCTGGGATGCCCCAGCATCCAAACCTGCATCAGGTGAGTTGTCCCGCCCCAGAAAAACCAGGCTCCCAATAGGAGAAACCCCTTGCTCGCAGCCACGTCCCGCTGCTTCCTGGCAAAGTATGTCAGCATCGCTGGAATTGAATAATAAGCCAGGGCAATTAACAAATCGCTTACCGCTTGCAGTCCCATCAACTGCGGTTGCCACTGGCAACATCCACCTTGGGGAATAAAATTGTGGTTAAATGACATAATCTTAAGAAATTGCAGAATTTCGGCTTTCCTGTGCGATCGATCGTACTTGCACTTGTGTAGCTGACCCGCTAATTCCTAGTTTATACAGAAACAAACAAAAAATAACAGTGACTTTAGTTCGGGGATGAAAGTTCACCCCTGATTAAAACCTGCCTGCAATACTCGTACATTTATTGACAGGTTTAGGCAGAGTAAGGTACGATAATAGCCAAGTAGGCACGAAATTAAATGCTATTTTTTGAGATAAAAGCTTGCGGAAAAGCTTGCGGAAAAGCTTGCGGAAAAGCTTGCGGAAAAACGAAGCAATTTAGCGCAATTAATGAAGCGATTACGACTGTGCAGTTCCTTCAAACCGTTTAGCGAAAAGAAAAGCAAAATTCTATAAATACATCTTTATTGAATCCGTTTTTTGATAAGTTTGCAGATTCAGAAATCCATTCAAGATAGGAGAATCGACCTCTACTTTGGAGTTCACAAATTCTGCCCGATCGAGTAGATTCGTAGAGCCAAGCATCCCCCTGTTTAGCCCCGGAATCAAAACTAATCTGTACCTGTATCAAAATCTACTAAATTCTTCTACTAAATCAGTTAATCTCTCTGATGATCCTCGAAGAAAATGTCTGAAACCATCTCGAATTAAATATCCATGCGCTTAGAGCAGCTTCAAGCATTTCTTTCAGTTGCCCAAACCGGTAGCTTTCAGCAAGCGGCCCGGAAGTGCGGCGTTACCCAATCGACTATTAGCCGTCAAGTGCAGGGACTAGAAGCGGAAGTGGGTTTGTCGCTGTTTCACCGCACAACCCACGCGAAGCTGACTGTGGGAGGGGAACGCCTGCTACCTCACGCTCGCAAAATCTGTCAGACTTGGCAAAATGCTGCTGAAGAATTGGGAGACTTGCTGGCGGGAAAGCAGCCGGAATTGTGCGTGGCTGCGATTCACTCGGTTTGTGCTGCTTATTTGCCACCTGTGTTGCAAAAGTTTGGCCAAGATTATCCTAACGTGCAGTTGCGGGTGACTTCCTTGGGCAGCGATCGAGCTTTGAAAGTCCTCAAAGACGGTTTGGTGGACATCGCGGTGGTGATGAACAACCGCTATTTTACTCAATCCCCGGAAATGTTGGTTGAGGTGCTCTACAGTGAGCCGATCGAGGTGTTGATGGCGGCGAATCATCCCCTGGCCCAGTACGATCGAGTACCTTGGCCGGAATTGATTTGTTACCCGCAAGTGGTGTTTAAGGACGGGTACGGAATGCAGCGGATGGTGCAAGAACAATTTGGACGCATGGGTGCTAAACTTCATGCTGTTTTGGAACTCAACACTCTCGATGCTTTTCGGGGTGTGGTGCGGCAGGGAGAATTGATTGCTTTGCTGCCGCATTCAGCTTTGGTGGACGCTCAGGCCGATCGCACTTTAGCAATTCGGTCGATCGCCAGCGAGAGTTCAAATTCCAAGGTTTCGGCGATCGGCCAATCGGCGATCGATCTAACATCTTGCACCATTCTCAAGAACGGGCAAGATGCCCATTCCACAAGAGATGAATTTTCTTGTGGAACAGGCAAGATGCCTGTTCCTAAAAGGCTTATTGAGAATGGTACAACATCTCCGATCGATCCTACTTGGACTCGCGAAGTAGTGTTGGTGACAACTCACGATCGAATGCAAATTCCGCCGATCGCCCATTTCTGGAATCTGGTACGTGAATTTGTGCCGCCATTTGATGTAATCAAGCTAGAAAAATCAGGCAGTTAATTCGCCATTTATCAAGTTTGTCTGTTGACTGTTGTCTGTTGTTTTTCTAATAACAACAGGACTTAAGTAAAAAGTGGTTTGACGCGCTACTTATAGCGGTAAGGTGCGCGCGGCGCACCCTACATATTGAGGTTATGCGTCCAGAACTGAACCAATAACCAATAACCAATAACCAATAATCAATAACCAATAATCAACTTCAAAAGTTATGAGTAACGCCTTTAGAGAATTGCTGCGAAAAATTGGCAGCGGAGTACACACAGGAGACAACTTAACTCGATCGGAAGCAGCAGCAGCCACGCGGATGATGCTGCTGGGGGAAGCAACACCAGCTCAAATCGGAGCTTTTATGATTGCCCACCGCATCAAACGGCCCACCGGCGAAGAATTAGCCGGAATGCTCGATGCTTATGAAGAATTGGGGCCTGTGCTTGCTCCCCCAAACCGAGAAAAAGGGTTTGCAGTATCTAGCGTTGCGGTATTTGGCGTTGCTTACGACGGGCGATCGCGCACGGCTCCAATTAGCCCAATAACCGCCCTAATTTTAGCCGCTAGGGGCGTGCCAACCCTCATGCACGGGGGGGAGACAATGCCAACCAAGGAAGGCATTCCCCTGATTGAAATTTGGCGCGGTTTGGGAGTTGACTGGAGAAAACTTAGTTTAGAAAAAGTCCAGCAAGTTTTTGACAGTACGGGTTTGGGCTTTGTTTACCTTCCCAAGCATTTTCCTCAAGCAGCCGCTTTAGTGCCCTACCGCCGCGAAATCGGCAAACGGCCGCCTTTTTCGACAATGGAGTTGATGTGGTGTCCCTGCGCCGGCGACGTTAACGTCATCTCCGGCTACGTCCACCCACCGACAGAAGGTATGTTTAAAAAAGCCTTTGAGTTGCGGGGAATCAAAAATTATACCACAGTCAAAGGATTAGAGGGAAGCTGCGATTTGCCGCGCGATCGTACTGCGATTATCGGCATTGCCAAGCCGGACACTGAGTTCGAGCGAGTGCTTTTGGCTCACCGAGATTACGGTTTTAGCAGCACCAATCCTACCTTTGAATCAGCATCTGAGTTATTCAAACAAATGCAGGAAGTGTTGCTGGGAAAACCGTCAGAATTAATGCAGTCTGCTATCTGGAACGGCGGCTTTTATCTGTGGCGCAGCGGAGTTTGTTTGGATGTAAACTCGGGTTTGATTGAGGCGGAAAGTTTATTAAGCAGCGGTCAAGTCGTGCAAAAACTTGAAGAAGTTAGCCAAGCCGTTAGTGTTTTGAATTGAGCATGACTAATCAGGCTTTGTGCGCAGTGGACACACTACATTGATATTTTTTTCTGGTTCCTAATGACTAATGACTAATGACTGATGACTAATGACTAATAGACCTCTTGCAAAAATAACTAGGACGGGCAAGATGCCCATCCCACAAAATTTTTTTTCTTGTGGAATGGGCCGGAGAGCCCGTTCCAGAATTTGATTAAAAGGATTTTTGCAAGAGGTCTAATGACTAATGACTGATGACTGATGACTAATGACTAATGACTGATGACTAATGACTGATGACTAATGACTAATAACTAATGACTAATCATAAAATTGCTGTAATTGTGCTTGCAGGCGGTCAAAGTTCGCGGATGGGCAGGGATAAAGCTTTGCTGGAAATTGAGGGTAAATGCCTGTTGCAGCGGGCATTGGAAGTTGCAGCCGCTGTAACGCCAGAAGTTTATGTTCTGACTGCTTGGCCCGATCGCTATCGATCGACCTTAACCGAACAATCCCAATTTATGGTAGAGTACAATCCGGGAGCCGGGCCCTTAGTTGCATTAACTCAGGGATTGACAGAAATTGCCGCCGAGTGGATTTTACTCTTAGCCTGCGATTTGCCTTTGTTGGATGCCCAGATTATTCAAAATTGGGCGAGTCAGTTAACAGAATTTCCCCCATCAACTTTAGCAGTTGTACCCTATCAAAATGCGCGCTGGGAGCCTTTGTGCGGCTTCTACCGCCAACAATCTCTGCCCAGTTTGCAAAGTTTTATTGACAAAGGAGGACGTTCCTTTCAACTGTGGTTAAATCAAATCCCCGCAATCCCTCTACCTGTAGGCGAACCAGAAGCAGTAATGTTATCGAATTGCAATACATTAGCAGAGTTTGAGCAATTAAAAGGTAAAATGGTTAACGGTTGACACCAATTTTTTATGAGGCTGCATAGAATCCGATCCCCCCTAGCCCCCCTTAATAAGGGGGGGACAAGATTCCGCTCA
>NZ_JAUBWA010000075.1:0-16558 GCF_036702825.1 Microcoleus sp. A003_D6
TTCCAAAAAAAACATTTTTTCTTGTGGAACGGGCATCTTGCCCGTTCCAAAATTTTATTAAAAGGACTTTTGCAAGATGTCTATTAGTTTGTCAACTGTCAACTCTCAACTCTCAACTCTCAAAAATTTTAGGGCCTAGCATATCGGATGCCAGACCCTAAAAAGTTTGTAAATTAAGTTGATTCAAGTGGGTTTTTAGCTCTGCTGAGTTTCAGCAAACTACAACTAAGGTGGACTTTTTGGCAACTACTCTGCGGACGAGCTAGCTATCAGCGGAGTCTATTCAGACTTCTGTGTTTGACTGTGCGATCGCAACTTTTGATTAATCCAATAGCCTCAAGCTATCTAACAAATCCTAAGCGCAATGTCAACCTTTCTTTGCTAATAAGCTACACGGTTCAGGCGTTGCCTGCGAACTAGAGCCGATCGGGACAAATACTCTAATTCCAAATTTTTTATCCAAGTTTTTTGTGCTTCTTGGTTTTGCCCCTCATGTTTTTAAGTTAACACCAACTGCGCGCATAAAAACACTTTGTTTACCAAACTTGACACTTTTTGACGTGATGAAATACTTCCAAAAGCAATTATTAACAATTTGTACGATCGCCAGATCGCGCAACGTGCATACCAAGCACTTTTGGCTTGCTGTCAGCGCAGCAGAGCTTCCCAAGTTGCGCGGCCGACAATGCCGTCTGCGGGCAGTTGATATTGTCGCTGAGCCGCCTTGACAGCAGCTTGAGTTTCCGGGCCGAACACGCCGTCAGCACTCACCCGCAAAAATCCCTTGGCCCGCAGCCTTTCTTGCAAATCTCTGACTGCCGCCCCCCGCATTCGTCTTCTCAAAACCGGAAAATTGGTTGGCTGCGTTTGGGGACTAATCTCTGAGTTGTCGGCAGTTACAGGATCGTTGGCGATCGGGTTTTCGATCGCGCTCGGAGTCGCAGGAAACAGCCGATTCCAAGTATCTTGACCCACTATGGCGTCGGGAGCCAGGCCTGCTGCTTCCTGGAACTGAGAAACAGCTCTAGCGGTGCTTTGTGAAAAAATCCCGTCTACAGTGTCAGCGTAAAAGCCCAATAATTTAAGAGCAGCTTGGAGTTCGATCACTTCTGAGCCGCGGCTGCCCAATTTGAGCGTGGGGCGGACGATCGCACCTGTTTGAGCGATCGGGCTGTTGCTGTTACTCTGTTCGGAGGTAGGTAGCTGTGCTGCAACAGGAGTAGAGGCGATCGAGCCTATTGCCAATAAACCGCACAAACTCCAGCCGAAGAGCAAACTCGGAACCTCGCGGGCGTCATTCCAGCTTGCTGTCAAGTTTCGGGACATTGGGAATTCGACCTCTGCAAAACTGGTAGCGATCGTACATCAAATCTGGAAAAAATTGGGAATTTAGGCAACTAGCAATGTACGGGATGTAACGGATGGATGTTAAGCCAACAAGTCAAGCGTGAAGATTTTCTCCCCCTCTCCCACTCTCCCCCTCTCCCCCTCTCCCACTCTCCCACTCTCCCACTCTCCCCCTCTCCCCCTCTCCCACTCTCCCCCTCTCCCACTCTCCCCCTCTCCCCGTCTCCCACTCTCCCACTCTCCCCCTCTCCCCCTCTCCCACTCTCCCCCTCTCCCACTCTCCCCCTCTCCCACTCTCCCCCTCTCCCCCTCTCCCCCTCTCCCCCTCTCCCCTTCCCTTTCCTAAAAAAATTTATCCCCCTCAAATAGCTGCAATTGGCAAAAAAACTGCTAGATTGCCCTACAGAAAACATTGAACCGCGTTCATTGGGCCCCAGCAACACCATGTCCGAATTCAGAACCGCCAGCCAAATAGACATCGGCAACGTCAACATCGGGAACTTCCAAGTAGGCAGCATCAGCGGCACCAAATACAACGACTTCAACGCCAACGGCCTCCCAGATCCCGGAGAAGTTCCCATTCCCAACTGGCAAATCTACCTCGACCTCAACAACAACGGTCAGCCAGAATTTAACGAACCTTCCACCCTCACAAACGCGCAAGGCAACTACATCTTCGCCAACCTGCCGCCGGGTACTTACCAAGTTAGGGAAGTCCAGCAGCCCAACTTTCGCCAAACTACCCCAAATCCCGCACCCATCACGATTACCAGCGGGACAAACGCTGGCAATATCAATTTTGGCAACAACTTTAACGCAGGGACGATCGCAGGCACAAAATTCAACGACATCAACAGCAACGGCCTCCCAGATCCGGGGGAACCACCCCTCGCTAACTGGCAAATTTACCTCGACCTCAACCGCAACAACAGGCTCGACGGCAACGAACCTGTTACTTTGACCGACGTTCAGGGCAATTACGCTTTTGTCAATATTCCCGCAGACACATATTTGGTGAGAGAAGTCCAGCAACCCAACTTTCGCCAAACCACGCCAGACCCCGCCCCGGTTAACGTTACTTCCAACGCCACTGTTAACAACATCAATTTTGGCAATGTCTTTTTTGTCGGCAGCATCAGCGGTCTCAAATACAACGACCTCAACGCCAACAGCGTCAGAGACGCGACAGACCCGCCTCTGGCGAACTGGCAAATTTACATCGACCTCAACGGCAACAACAATCTAGACCCGGGCGAACCGAATACCATTACTAACCCTGAAGGCAATTATACTTTTGCGAATGTTTCCCCGGGCCGGTATTTGGTGAGGGAAGTCCAGCAACCGGGCTGGGTTCAGACTACGCCAAATCCAGGGGCGATCGACATCACCGGCAATACCAACGTTGTGGGCGTCAATTTCGGCAACAATTTTCCCACCGGCAGCATCAGCGGCTTCAAGTTCAACGACCTCAACGCTAACGGTATCAACGAACCGACGGAACCGAGAGTTGCCAACTGGCCGATTTACATTGACCTCAACAACAACGGCAGCCTAGATCCGGGCGAACCTTCGACTTTAACGAATCCCGAAGGTAATTTCTCTTTTATCAACTTGCCCCAAGGCAGCTATGTTGTTAGGGAAGTCCCGCAGCCCGGTTTTCGACAAACCACGCCAAATCCGACTCCCATCACCGTGGGCAACGGCACAAATGCCACTAATCTCAGCTTTGGCAACGTGTTGGTAACGGGTACGATCAGCGGTGTGAAATTTAACGATTTTAACGCTAACGGCCGCCTAGATCCGGGGGAACCGCCGATCGCCAACACTCAAATTTACATCGACCTCAACAACAACAGCAGTTTAGATCCGGGCGAAGCTAGTACCTTCAGCGATGTTCAAGGCAATTACAGTTTCCGTAACGTTCCGGTAGGTAGTTATGTTGTCCGCGAAGTTCCGCCACCCGGTTTTATTCAAACGACTCCGCCTGCGCTGGTTGTTGTCTCGGCAGAGATTCGGGCCAGCAGCATCGATTTGCTGACGGGAGATTTGCTGACGGGAGATACTGAGGATAGGTCGGCTAAATCCTTGAATGGGGATTCGCGGATGGATGCCAGCAGCTATGCGGGCGAACCTGCGGGCAATATTGGGGCGGATAGCTTGCTTTTGAGTTCGGGTCGTGATATTTATCGAGTTAGTAATTTTTTGGTCGATCGACCTGTTACGAATTTAGGCAATAGTCCTAACTTTGTGCAACACAATGTCGGTCTGAACCCAGAAGCACAAATTGGTGAATTTGTCAATAAAAATCAATTAATTAACGGGGCGATCGGGAACTCGGTCAGTACCCACAGTGCTGACCGAGTTCTAGGTTATGTAGGGTGACACAAAGCTCGATCGCCCCGAATCCAAAACCGCTAAAAATCAGGAACAGGTTAAAGGGCGATCGCGTGATACCCTATTGTTGGCAACCTCCAACACTCAAGCCTAAGTTCCGGCAACTCCGAAACTGGCTTGTATATTGGGTGCAATATTCAGAGGCAGTAGCATCTCTGTGAGTGAGAAACTATCAGGTAATTCCCCCAAACCCGATCGGCGTATTTCCAGGCAAAGCAAGTCATATCAAGTCCGGTAGCTCGATCGATGCTGGTTCTCTGTCCTTGGCAATCCCAGACGATGCGATCGCCCACCACAGCGAACCATGACAAAAAAAACGATGCCACCGGACTTGATATCAGGGGGGAGAAGTCAGTCTTAGGCTTTTTAAAGCTCGAAACAGCAAGTATGTACGGACAGAGAAGGCGTGCAAATCCTGAAGATGTTGCCCTCAATTTGCCAGGGCTCTTCAAAACCTGATATACTTGCCAGCGACAAAGCTTGAGGCATTGTTGTGTTAGATGGGGAACATTACCTCAAGCACAGACGTATGTAAAATCGAGTGGCGGTTGTCAGCTATTAGTAAAAACTACTCAGCAACTTACAACCCATACAGTAGTCTGTAATTTACGTGGATTTAGGTGTGAAGGAGAGAAATCATGGCAGATTTAACTAACGAAGAGCGGATTGCCCAGCAATTACAGCCAGTTGTGGTTGGGAATACTGGCCCGGCAATTCTAGGGATCAAGTTCAATGACTTGAACGCGGATGGGATCAGACAGGCAAATGAATCATGGACGAGCCCACTACCACCTATCACCATCCTCCTCGAATCAGCAAGCAGCAGCAACGGTGTATTTGATGGTACTGGGGAAGCCCAAGCCACGACGAACGCTAACGGCGCGTTCTCATTCATAAATCTTGTCCCTGGGAATTACGTACTCACCGAAACAAACATACCTGCTGGCTTCAGTTCTACTACTCCCAATCCCCTCGCTGTCACTGTTGTTGGAGACAGAAATGTCAACGTTTTATTTGGCAACACCGCAACTCCAGGCAGCCGGATCGTAGGATGCAAATACCTAGACATAGATGCCGACGGCTTTCGAGATGGGAATGAACCGGGCATTAAAAACGTCAGGATATATATTGATGCCAATGGCAACGGTCAACGCGATGCAGGGGAACTGAACACCTTAACAGACAAAAATGGTGCATGGTCGTTCAACGTAGCACCCGGAACCTACAAGATTCGGGAAGAACGGATCAGACGACAAGTTGATTCTGTGACCGGAGTAGAAGTTAACGATAACTCTCCGAACGCAGAACCTTTAGAAACACAAGATTTTCCCCAAAGCACTCCGCCCGACAACGTTCCCGTACTGGACGTGACGGTAGCAGCGGGTCAAACCTTTGCCTGCGCTCAAGTTGGCGACACTCCGCTGTATCAAATTGAAGTTAATAAATTTCAAGACATAGACCGCAACGGCTCGCGAAATGTTGTCAGTGGAGCGCTCGAACCCGCCATTGCCCGAGTACCCTTCATTTTAGATGTGAACGGTGACGGTGACTGGGATTCAGGCTCCGAACCGCTCGCAGTCACCGATCTAGACGGAGTAGTTACCTTCAAAGATTTGCGAGCTGGCAATTACCAAGTGTTGGAAATTTTTCCATCTGTACTGCCGGCAGCAGTGGGTGGCGGTGTCCCAGGCAATTTAAATTTTCCAGTAGCAACCACTGCTAATCCCACTCTGGTTTCTGCACCAGGGCCGCAGGCGCGATTCCAGGCCACGATCAGCAGAGAGCAACCGCTGATCGTAGCAGACTCAACCTATACACTGAAACCAAACGACCCTAAATTCGTAGACAACAACCGCGACGGCCTTCAACAAACAGGGGAAAGATCGATCGCTGCAACTGGTGAGCGGCCGATTTTTGCAGCGCCAACAAACACTTTGCCAGCGCCTAACCCCTCCCCATCACTTACCTTTTCTCCTGTTGGAGTTAATCAGGGCGTTGGAGATAATGCCGGTGTGGGCAACACTCGACCGAACATCAATATCTTCAAATACAATGATTTGAATGCAAACGGTCGCTACGAACCAACTCAGGGTGAATTGCCAATTAGCGGTGTCACCGTCTTCCTCGATGCCAACAATGATGGCACTCTCAGCACTGGAGAACAGCAAATCCAGACAAATGCCCAGGGTAGAGGAGCCTTTACCAACTTGCCTGTTGGCAACTATGTGGTCAGGGAAGTTGGACAGCCCAATTTCTCCCCTTCTACGCCCGATCGCGTCGATGTTACCCTCAATCTTCAGGACGCTAACGTTACCTTTGCCAACACACCCAACAGCAACATCACTGGATGCAAGTTTGAGGACTACAACCTGAACGGTTATCGAGATGGCAACGAACCTGCTATTGCTGGTGTCACCATTGCGATCGATACCAATGGTGATGGTGTGTTGCAAGCAAATGAACCCACTACTGTTACCAATGAGTCTGGTATTTTTGCATTCACCAATTTGACCCCCGGCTTTTACAGCATTCGAGAAGTAACACCTTCTGGCTACTTCAAAACGACTCAACCGGTGGATGTTGTTCTCGGTGCGAATCAAACCTTTACTTGTGCTTTAGTAGGAAACTCTCGGTTCTATGATTTGTCGGTTCCTAAATTCCAAGACGATAACCGCAACGGTATACGGGACGGAAACGAACAGCCCCTTGCCAATATCCCATTTACTTTGGATTTGAACCGCAACGGTCGCTACGATCCTGCGACTGAGCCGCTGGTGAGAACTGATGCTGCTGGTATTGCTCTGTTTACTAATTTATTGCCCGATACCTACTCGGTATTGGAAGTTTTCGATGCGAGCGTTCAGAACCCGTTCCCGATCCCAACTGGGCCAAACCCGGTTAACTTTGACGTGCCGGGTCCTAACACAGCGCCTACGGCGACTGTGACGCCCCCAGACGCATCGGGAATAGTAAGACTAAGCAGCCTCGATCCGGTGACTGGTGAATCTCAGGATGTGGCAACTGGTACCGATCCTCTGAATAACCCCGGCTCGTCGGTTGCTCAATCTGTTACCCCTGTTGACAGCTTGATCGTACCTGAGAGTGCATCTGTTAGCAGCTTTGACTTTGAGGCGTTGAAAGACTCGATGAGTTCGCTGATTGCAGCAGTAACGACAGAAGATACGACTCTCGATAAATCCAAGTTACTGTTGGGCGCTCCTACTCAGACTGCCTCTTTAATGTTAAGTTGAGTCTCTAGTTTAAGACTCAGCAATTAGCAGATAACTTTTTTTAAACTGCACGTCAAATCATGTTTTGGCGTGCTTTTTGCTGTTTAGACAATTATAACAATTGGTGTCGATCGCCCAAACTGTCTTTAGTAGTAGGGCACGATCGGCAAAAAGAGCGATTCCCCGCCTCAAGAAAACCTTTATTTATAAAAGTAGAACTTAGAGGAATATGTTATGCCAACTCAACAACAGACCAATCCGGCTCAACATCAAGAACAGCAACCGGGTGTGGAATCCCAAATGACTCCACAACCCCAATCCTTCGCGGAGGGATACCGCAGCAGCGACAAATTGCGGGACAAAGTAGCCTTAATTACCGGCGGAGACAGCGGTATCGGGCGGGCGGTGGCGATCGCCTTTGCGAAAGAAGGCGCAGACGTAGCGATTGCTTATCTTAACGAAGATGAAGATGCTAAAAAGACCAAAGAGGCGATCGAACAACAAGGCCGGCGCTGCATTTCTCTCTCCGGCGACATCGGCGACGAAAGCGTCTGTCAAAACCTCGTAGAACAAACAATTAAAGAATTCGGCCACCTCGACATCCTCGTCAACAACGCCGCCGAACAGCATCCCCAAGAAAGCATCGAAGACATCACCGCCGAACAATTAGAGCGCACCTTCCGCACCAACATTTTCTCAATGTTTTACCTGACAAAAGCGGCTCTAAAACACCTAAAAGAAGGAAGTGCAATTATCAACACTACCTCAGTCACCGCCTACAAAGGCAATCAACAATTGCTAGATTACTCCTCCACAAAAGGAGCCATTGTTGCCTTTACCCGCTCTTTGTCTCAAAGTTTAGCTGAGAAAGGAATTCGCGTCAACGGAGTCGCCCCCGGCCCGATTTGGACGCCGCTAATTCCTGCAACTTTCCCTGAAGAAAAAGTGGAAAAATTTGGTGCAGACACGGCGTTGGGACGCGCCGGTCAACCCGATGAAGTTGCCCCCAGTTACGTGTTTTTAGCTTCAAAAGATTCGTCTTACATGACCGGTCAAATTTTGCATCCCAATGGCGGATCTGTGATTAATGGATAGAAACACAGGACTTGCATTTCTTATTACGAAACTCCCCGCGCCGGACACGGCAATGCCTTTCGTCGTGTCAACTTAAGGTCAAACGTAGTCACATACTGCTGTTTGACGATTAGGCCCGATCCCCCTAAATCCCCCTTCTTAAGGGGAGTAGGGGTTGACTTTGAGAAAACTCTTGTCCCCCCCTTCTTAAGGGGGGCGCCGGCAGGGTGGATTAATTGTCATCCTAGAAATAGGTACGTAGTTGGGCTTTAGCCCTCTTGAGACGTATATAGAAAGAGGGCTAAAGCCCAACTACGTACCTTTATTAATATAACAGTTGCGTCCCAGACGCGAGCTTTGAGGGGTGCTTTCTGTCGTTTCAGATTTCTTCTCCCCACAATAAAACCACCCCCCTTCTTAAGGGGGGTTAGGGGGGATCGGGCCTCGGCTAAAAGCGAGATTTTTCATGATTTTTAAGCTTAAGTTGAGACTAATGGGCATTGCCATGTCCCTACTCTATCAATACTTTTCAGAATTGGTATGAGTTAACACAAAATAGTAATCCCGCTACGTGAATAGCGGGATTGATAGGTTGCAGTTTAGCTATTCTCTAGTTTTGCTAGAAGTGTAATTAGCTGACTGCTGAATTAGCTCATGGTAGCGATTTCTTGCTGCATCGTGCTTTTGGCTGCTTTGAATTGAGTAGCCATTTGTTCCATTTGTGCTTCGCTCAGGTTGCGGCGAATTTGAGGGAACATATCGTTTTCTTCTTGCTTGACGTGATCCTGAACCGCTGTTTTGAGCTGTTTGATTTGAGCTTTGAAATCAGAAGAACTGGGGTTGAGAGCCTTAATTTGGGCGAGCATTTGCTTCATTTCTGCTTGCTCGTCGTACAGTTCTTGGGTATCAGTGTAGTAGCTGCGGACTGCTGGATAAACAATTTGTTCTTCTGCTTCTGCGTGAACGATGAGGTCTTTGTAAAGTTGACCGAAGAATTCTTGCAGTTTTAGAGGATCGTCGGTTTTTTCGATTTCCATAAATAGGGTATCGACTTTGCGGTGATCCATTGTGATGATTTCGACGATGTTCATCTCATCTTTGGTGCGGGTGACAGCACCGCCGATGATGCCGGTCATGGCTGCCATTGCATCTTGCACCCGGGCCCAAACGCCTTGGTCGGGGTCTTTGCCGGTCAGTTCGCGCACTCCTAAAATTTCGAGAACTCCTTTGAGTTGTTCTTGGTGAGCGCGGTTTTCAAAGTTAACTGTGTTGAGGGGGGTAATGGCTGCTTCGATGTCGGCGCCAACTACTTGAGCGGCTTTGTGCACTAACAAGCCGGCCATTGTTTGTTGGTGTTTGAGCAGTTCGTGCTGTGCGACTTTTTCAAACATTGTGAGTTCAGAACCTTGCATTAGTTTCTGAACTGCTTCGATCATTTTTGTGCTGGTTTCTTTGGGTTCGGCTTGAATGCCGTATTGCACGATCGTGGTTTCTAATACGCCTAAGTTTTTGCGATCGTCCTCGAGCATATCCCGGAAGCGCTGGGCTAGTTCGGAGTCGTTGCAGGAATTGATGAACAATTGCTCGTTGGCGATCAGCAGGTTTTGCAGCGCTTTCATGTCTGCTAATTTAGTGGCGATCGCTTGGCGCTTGGTATCTTCTAAGGTAGCTACCATCTGTCGTTTCTCCTCTCAAGGTCTTTAGTGTTCTTACATCTTTTAATTTATTGAAATATTCTGATAACACCCTCTTTCTCCCGACTGATTCATTAATATCCCGCGCAACCTATTGACTTTTAAACCAAAAAATGGTACTAAATTAAGGCTAAGGTCGTTTTAAAAAAAAGCAAAAATTACCCTTAATAACAACTGCCAACTGCCAACTGACAACTGACAACTGACAACTGACAACTGACAACTGACAACTACCAACTGCCAACTGCCAACTGACAACTACCAACTGCCAACTGCCAACTGCCAACTGCCAACTGCCAACTGCCAACTGACTTTTGTATCAATTAATCCCGATCGCATAGCTGTAAAGCGCTACCATAGTTGCAGCCGAAATAAACTAAAGTTTAAGAATAAATAGCTTGTCTCAACTGCTCACTGCTTTAGAGTTCCCAGCCAATGTCTGGAAGCTCAACAACGGGTTAACGGTCATTCATCAGCGGATTTCAGCCACACCTGTGGTCGCGCTAGACGTGTGGGTGAGGGCTGGCGCTACGCTGGAGCCGGATTCTTGGTCGGGAATGGCTCATTTTCTAGAACACATGATATTTAAAGGGACGGATTCGATCGCCCCTGGAGAATTTGACCAAGTAATCGAAAATCGCGGCGGTGTCGCCAACGCAGCTACAAGTCACGACTACGCCCATTTTTTCGTCAACGCTGCGGCCGATTATTTAGCAGAAACAGCGCAGCCGCTGGCAGAATTGCTGCTGCGGGCTTCGATTCCCGATCGGGAATTCGATCGCGAGCGAGATGTGGTGCTCGAAGAAATCCGCCAAGCTCAAGACAGTCCCGATTGGCTGGGTTTCCAAGCCATGATGGAAACAGTTTACCAGCGGCATCCCTACAGGCGATCGGTACTCGGCACGGAAGAATTGCTGATGTCGCGAACTCCCCACGAAATGCGCTGTTTCCACCGAGCGCACTATCAGCCGGAAAATATGACTGTGGTGGTAGTCGGGGGAATTGATGAACAACAGGCCCGAGATATTACGGGGAAAGCATTCGAGCAGTTTTCTGACAGGTGGGATTGTCCGAAATTAACCGCAGAGGCGGAACCGCCACTGATAGAAATTCGCCGTCAGGAATTGAGCCTCCCTCGATTGGAACAAGCGCGGCTGATGATGGCCTGGACGGGGCCAGGAGTTGAACAGTTACAAAGTGCTTGGGGCTTGGATTTGCTGTCGGTGTTGCTCGCAGACGGGCGGACTTCGCGTTTAGTCAGGGAATTGCGGGAAGAATTACAATTAGTACAGGCGATCGAGAGCACTTTCTCGCTGCAACGGGAATCGAGTTTATTTACTATCAGTGCAGTCTTGGAAGCGAAAGATGTCGAAGAGGTGGAATCTCGGATTTGCGATCGACTTTGGGAATTGCAGTCTGAGCCGGTTTCCGAGGTAGAATTGCTCCGCTGTAAGCGTTTGCTGTGCAACGATTTTGCTTTCTCGCTCGAAACGCCGGGACAGCTAGCCGGTCTTTACGGATATTACAATACGATCGCCACGGCGGAATTAGCGCTCAGCTATCCCACCAGGATTAAAGCATTTGGGCCCTTAGACCTCCAGCGCCTAGCTCAACAATATCTCTCTCCCCGGCGCTATACAGCCGTGGTACTCAAACCAATCTAATAACGGTTGACGGTTGACGGTTGACGGTTAATTGAAAAAAGGTAAGAGAAGACTTGCAGCTAAAATAGCAAGAGCGATGGTTACATTAAGTCATCATCGTTTTAAGCATATTAAGCATCTGTCATACCAAGTAGATTTAGGTGGATTCCTAGATTTACCGGGTTAAATGTATCTGTTACTGTGGTCAACAATCAACAGCGAACAGTCAACAGCCAATAGCGAACAGCCAACAGTCAACAGTTAAAAAAGAATTCAATGAAAAATGAAATCCAGCGCACGGTTTTAGACAACGGTATTGTTGTCTTAGCAGCAGAAAATCCAGCAGCAGATATTATTGCAGCTAGGATATTCCTGCGGGCCGGCAGTCGCTACGTGCAGCCGGAACAAGCAGGATTGTGTCACTTGCTGTCGGCGGTAATGACTAAGGGAACCGATCGACTGTCTTCGTTGGAAATTGCCGAGCGTGTAGAATCGGTGGGAGCAAGGTTGAGTGCTGACTCGACTACAGACTATTTTTTAGTGAGTTTGAAGACGGTTTCTGCGGATTTTGAGGATATTTTGGAGTTGGCGGGGCAATTGACGCGATCGCCCACTTTCCCGGAAGCTGAAGTCGAACTCGAACGCCGCATTGCTATATCGGCAATTCGATCGCAGCAAGAACAGCCATTTGCGATCGCCTTCGAGCAATTGCGGCACTCGATGTACAAAGAACATCCCTATGCTTTCTCTCCCTTGGGTACGGAAGCTACGATGTCAAAGCTCACCAGAAACGAGCTCGAACAGTTCCACAAAACCTATTTCCGTCCCGATAATGTAGTTATTTCTGTAGCCGGCAGAATATCCACCGAAGATGCGATCGCCCTGATCGATCGAACTTTTGGCGACTGGAAAGCGCCTTTAACACCCCTGCCAACTTTAACCGTCCCCCCCCTGTCCCCCTCCCCTCAAAAGGTCGTTACGCAGCAAGATACGCAGCAATCAGTGATTATGCTGGGCTACCTCGCACCCTCTGTCACAAATCCCGACTACGCAGCGATTAAGTTGCTCAATACTTATTTGGGTAACGGTTTGTCGAGCCGGTTGTTTGTGGAATTGCGGGAAAAGCGGGGCTTGGCTTACGACGTTTCCGCGCTCTACGCGACGCGCTTGGACACGGCTCAGTTTGTCGCGTACATGGGTACGGCGCCGGAAAATACGGCGACTGCTTTTGAAGGATTGCGCGCAGAAGTCGATCGACTCGCCAGCATCCAACTAAGCGAGGAGGAATTGCAAGCTTGCAAGAATAAAATGCTCGGTCAATATGCTTTAGGAAAACAAACTAATTCGCAAATTGCCCAAGTTTTAGGTTGGTACGAAATTTTGGGGTTGGGAATTCAATTTGACCAGCAATTTCAAGAAGAAATTGCAGCGGTAACAACTTCACAAGCGCGGGATGCAGCTAAGAAATACTTCATCGAACCGTATGTTTCTTTGGTGGGCCCGGAGGCGGCGATTGCAGAGTTGGGTGTAGCGGCTGTTTGTTAAGTAGGAAATGGGCGATCGAACTTTTCAAAAGTTCGATCGATGCGATCGCTCCTCCGCTATTTCTAGGAATGTAAAATGAATGTTTCGCGTTGCGGCGTAAGAGATGAAAATGGGGCATAGGGCATAGGGTAATGGGGCATCGGTAACGGTTTGATCCGTCACACATCGCGTATTCAATCTGATAGACATCTCCCATAATTCTTGTGGAACAGGCATCCTGCCTGTTCAAAACAGGCTTCTTAGGAGATGTCTGATATATTAAAAGAATTGATTGGGCTAAGTTAAGCTATGACCATTGCGATCGACCAACCAATACAACATAAGCCACTCAGCTTTGACGAGTTTATCGCCCGTTATGGTGGCGATAATCGCTATGAACTGATCGATGGAGAGGTATTCGACTTGGAACCAACAGGCCCTCATGAGGAGGTTGCAGCCTTCATTACCACAAAAATCTGTGTCCAGATCGACGGAACAGGCTTACCTTGGTTTGTCCTTCAGCGGGGACTATTGCGCCCTTCAAATATTGGTATGACAGCATTTCGACCTGATGTGGCAGTTGTCGATCGAGATGAACTTACCAAAGAATTGTTTTGGTCTGAGGAGTCGATCCTGACACTGGGCAGTTCGATTAAATTTGTGGCAGAAGTTGTTAGTAGCAACTGGCAAAATGATTATTCCCGTAAGGTCGAAGACTACGCAGTTTTAGGTATTCCTGAATATTGGATTGCAGACTACGCCGGATTAGGTGGTACTCAACACATTGGGAAGCCCAAACAACCCACCCTCTCTATCTGCACTTTAGTGAATGGGGAATATCAAATTCAGCAGATTCGGGGCAATCAGACCATCGTCTCTCTAACTTTCCCAGATTTAAAACTGACTGCTGAACAGGTGTTGATGGCTGGCAGGTAAAATCACTACAACACGTAGGATATATTCAGATTCTGATAAAGGTAGGTTTAGCCACAAGGTTTCAGCAGACAGTTCGCGATCGGTCTAATTCCTTTGCAACGTAGGGTTATGCTGAGTGCTGAGTTTTATAAAGAATACCCTGAAAACCCTGTGGCTTTAGCCCAGGGATGAAAGGGCGTTGCAGGATTTATCCTGCCTACTATCAAGATTGCCAGATGCGGTAAAATAAATCAAAGGAGGTGAAATCAAATGTATGCAGTACAAAAAGATATTTGGCATTTAAAGGGACTCCACAAAACCATTGTTGAGCAACTACTGAGATGGTCGAACAATCTGTTTAATGTTGGCACTTACGAAAGTCGCCAACGATACTTTAAGGATAAAAGTGCTGTCAAATATCTTGACTTGTACAAAATCACTAAAACTAACGAGAATTACGGTTTACTCTATTCTCAGGTAGCTCAACAATCCCTTAAATCTGTTGCCGAATCTTTTAGCTCTTTTCGGGCCTTGGAAAGGTTAGCCAAAAAAGGAGAGATTAATCAAAAACCGAGGCTGCCTAAATATAGAGCAAAAGGCGCTATGTACC
This sequence comes from Microcoleus sp. A003_D6, assembly GCF_036702825.1. Taxonomy (NCBI): domain Bacteria; kingdom Bacillati; phylum Cyanobacteriota; class Cyanophyceae; order Oscillatoriales; family Microcoleaceae; genus Microcoleus; species Microcoleus sp. A003_D6. The sequence goes on from NZ_JAUBWA010000075.1 coordinate 14,432, forward strand.
AAGTCTCCTATCCAGGGCAAGCCTTAAAAATAGTTGGCAATCGAGTGAGGCTACCTCTGGGAACCAAAGGGAAAGGACACTTTGGGACAGATGCTCTCTGGGTTCCATTGCCAGAAAGGTTAAAAGATTGCCAGCTCAAAGAACTTAGGCTGATCCCTAGAAACGGTCAGGTCTGGATTGAGTATGTCCACGAAAGTCTAACTGAACAGGCTCGCCTGTGCAGTCTCGAAATAACAGGAGTTTTGGGAATCGATCATGGCATCAACAATTGGTTAACCTGTGTCTCTAGCAATGCCAACCCTTTCATTATTGATGGTCATAAGTTGAAGTCTTGGAATCAATGGTTTAACAAACGAAAAGCTTTTCTTCAATCTGAACACGCCCGACATAAATTACCTCAAGGCTTTTCGTCAAAAAGACTGCAACAGTTATCGGAGACTCGCGCCCGCAGAATGAGGGATGCGGTTAATAAAGCAGTCAGAACTATCGTAAATTATTGCAAAAATAACCAAATTAACGTCATAGTTTTTGGCTGGAATAAAGGACAAAAGCAAGAAGTTAATATGGGAGGTAAGACCAATCAGAGTTTTGTTCAAATTCCTACCGCTAAAGTCAAGGAAAGATTGCAGCAAGAATGCGACTTAAGGGGATGGCGATTTGTAGATCAAGATGAATCTTACACATCAAAATCGAGTTTTTTAGACCGAGATTTTCTGCCAGTGAAAGTCGGTGAAAAACCCGACAATTGGCAGCCATCGGGCAAAAGAATCAAAAGAGGATTGTACCGTGCTAGCACTGGATTGTTGATCAATGCAGATACTAACGGTGCAGGGAACATCATTCGGAAATCAAAAGTAGCCACAGACTTAATTATTAAGCGAGTGGGTAGTGGGCTGCTGACGAACCCTTTAAGAATTAAACTTTGGCGGGATTCATCCCCCAAAGTTTGTCCTTAAGAATCCCGCGTCTTTAGACCGGGGAGTGTCAAACTGTTCTCCTTGAGCCTCAAACCACTGCTTCACATCTGGATCGAGCTGAACTAAGTTGTGGGCTCGATCCGCTGGAATACTTAAAGTCGATCGTTCAAAAAATTCATCGGTCAGCGGTGGAATATCTGAGTAGTCGATATTCTCCTCTGACCTTGACTCTAAGGCGGCCCAGTTAGTACCAGAGGTACTGTTCAAATCGTTTCTGCTCATGACGGTTGGCTCGGGGCGCTGAAATGATTCGGATTACATTGTTTTGACGTTCTGTCCAGACTACTACCGCTATTCCAGAACCGAGAAAACCGATTCCCAACCAGCGATCTTCGCCATAATCAAAACGATCGGAAGAGCTCAATCAGCATTTCACCATCAAACATCGCGGGAACATCGGCAAAATCAATCTGATGTTTACGGATGTTTTCAAGGTTTTTCGCTTCGTCCCACTCAAATTGCATGAAGGATTAGGATATGCCAGATTAAACTATCTTCATTCATTATCACGCATTTGGCCCAATAGGTTTTATGCTGCACTAGAAATCGATGTTGGGATCTAAACTCGATCGCCCGCAAGCATTAAACACGGGAAAAAACCTAGTCTGACTTCAATTGAACCTTTTCTGTTCCCGATCGGTCTAAATTGAACAGACGCCCGATATGTCTAATTTATATGTACTTAGTAAAGCACTTTCAGATTAAAAAAGAGCTGACTCCCTGGCTTAGCGGACTCCTCGCCGCTTCCCTGCTTGCAGGAGTAGGCTACACAGCTTACAGCCAACTCGCAGTCAAATCCAGCCGCGAAACCAGAGGCAGGGAAAAAACCGTTGCTGTCGAAAGGGTGAACCTGCCGATTACAATTTCGGCAAACGGCACAATTGTGCCCGAACGTTCCGTTAACGTCAGCCCGAAAACTTCAGGAGTGCTCAAAAGTTTGCTTGTCAAGGAAGGAGATAAGGTTGAACAAGGGCAGATTCTCGCCTACATGGACGACTCCAACCTCCAAGGGCAACTTACCCAAACTCGCGGACAACTCGCAGCCGCGGAATCAAACCTGGAAAAATTGGTCAACGGCACTCGAACCCAGGACATTGCTGTGGCTAAGGCAGTGTTAGCAGAACAACAAGCAAGTCTGGAAAAATTGCTC
>NZ_JAUBWA010000075.1:16658-35922 GCF_036702825.1 Microcoleus sp. A003_D6
AACGGCAATCGAACCCAGGATATTGCTGTAGCTGAGGCAGCGTTAGCTGAACAACAGGCTAATTTACAAAAATTGCTCAACGGCAATCGAACCCAGGATATTGCTGTAGCTGAGGCAGCGTTAGCTGAACAACAGGCTAATTTACAAAAATTGCTTAAGGGCAATCGCCCTGAAGACATCGCCCAAGCAACCGCCCAACTCAGAGATGTCGAATACGCCAAAAACCAAGCAGAGGAAGACTTTCAGAGAAATCAGGAACTCTATAATGCCGGAGCCATTGCTTTGCAAATTGTCAACAACTCCCGCACCGCGCGCGATCGAGCTCAAACGCAAGTCAGACAAGCTGAACAAGCTGTAGCTTTGCTGCAAGCGGGTACTCGCCCCGAAGAAATCGCTGCGGCGCGGGCTGCTGTGGAGCAAAAACGGCAAGCTTTGACCCTAGCGCGATCGGGCGCACGTCCCGAAGAAATCGCTGCGGGGCGGGCTGCTGTGGAGCAAAAACGGCAAGCTTTGGCCCTGGCGCGATCGGGCGCACGCCCCGAAGAAATCGCTGCGGGGCAGGCCGCCGTCGAGCAAAAACAGCAAGCTTTGGCGCTGCTAGAAGCCGGTTCCCGCCCCGAAGACATCGCCCAAGCCCGAGCCCAAGTTCTCGCCGCTAGAGGCAGCCTGCAAAGCGTTCAAGCGCAGATTAACGACACTGTGCTGCGGGCTCCTTTCACCGGCACTGTCACCCGCAAGTACGCCGATCCGGGCGCTTTTGTGACTCCCACGACGGCAGGTAGTGCGGTTTCTTCGGCGACTTCTTCTTCGATTTTGTCCTTAGCTTCAAAAAATCAATTAGTCGCAAACGTAGCAGAAACTAATATTTCTCAGATTAAGATCGGCCAGGCTGCGTCTATTCAAGCCGATGCTTTTGCGGGAAAGACTTTTACAGGTAAAATCACTCAAATTTCGCCTCAGTCGATCGTCCTGCAAAATGTGACAAGTTTTGAGGTAAAAGCGGCAATTATTAATGACGAGCAACAAATTCTGCGATCGGGTATGAATGTGAATGTGGAATTTAAGGCCGGTGAACTTAAAAATGTTTTGGTAGTCCCGACTGCGGCAATTGTCCGCCAACAAAGGGAAACGGGGGTTTTTGTTCCCGGTCCAGAAGATGGCAAACCTACTTTTATGCCGGTTAAGACTGGTATGACTGTGGATGACAAGACGGAAGTGCGATCGGGTTTGAAAGGAAATGAAAAAGTGCTGCTTAGTTTACCCCCCGGATTGCGGCCTAGATCCCAAAATCCACCGTCTGGCGGGATTCCGGGTTTGCAACCGGGTGGTGGCGCGCGCTTGCGTTAGTAGTCAGCAGTCATTAGTCAGTAGTCATTAGTCATTAGTCATTAGTCATTAGTTAGTGGTTGACAATTACCGATTACCACTTGCCAATTACTAATTATCACTTATCAATTACCAATTACCGATTCCCAACAGCACAACACGGAAGTTACGGATACACAGATAACTGTTTTTTTACTCTTCCTTCTTCTTGGTTCCGTGTTGCTTGTTCTTTCTTCCTTAAAACTCCCAATTACCCCTTAGCAATTACCTATTAGCTATTACCTATTTTCCAATGAAATTACAGACTCGCCCCCGCACCAACAAAATCTCTAACGTTCAAATCGCCTTCATGGCAACAGAGGCGCTGTGGAATAACAAATTGCGTACCAGTTTAACTATGCTGGGCGTAATTATTGGGATATCTTCGGTAATTGCCATTACTTCCGTGGGACAGGGAGTACAAAAATCAACTGAAGAACAGTTAAAGGCTTTGGGTACAAATGTGCTGTTGGTGTTATCCGGCGCTGCGCGATCGGGCGGTGTCAGTCAGGGAAGCGGTTCTGCTACTACCCTGACTTGGGATGACGCAAAGGCGATCGGCAAACAAGCTCCCGCAGTTAAAGCGATTTCGGCTTATTTGCAGCGCCAAGTCCAAGTGGTTTACGGCGGGCAAAATTCATTTACTGCTATTTTGGGAACGGATTTAAATTATCCCGATGTGAAGAACATTCAACCTCAAGCAGGACGGTTTTTTAACGAGGATGAATTGAATGCTGCTGAGCCAGTAGTTGTCCTCGGTTCTAAGGTGCGGGACGAACTTTTTGGAGCCGGAGCTAATGCGCTATCCTCCGACATTCGCATTCAGGGAAACCGCTACAAGGTCATTGGAGTGATGGAAAGCAAGGGGTCTGTAGGGGGAACCGATCAGGACGATCGAGTGTATATTCCCCTCAAAAATATGTCTTCGCGGATTGTGGGGAGAAATTCTTTAGCGGGGATTGCGATTTCGGGTTTTTGGTTGGAAACTGCCGGCGAAGCGGATTTAGCGGATGCTCAATTTCAAGTGGAAAATATCATGCGCTTGCGCCACAATATTTATCCGCCACAACCGGATGATTTTCGAGTTGTCAATCAAGCTGAGATCGTTAATACTTTCAGCAATGTGATAGGTTTATTTACGGTTATGATCGGAGCGATCGCCGGAATTTCTTTGGTGGTTGGCGGCATCGGTATTGCTAATATTATGTTGGTGTCTGTTGTGGAACGGACTAAGGAAATCGGGATTCGCAAAGCGGTAGGCGCTACTAATGCAGCAATTCTAATTCAATTTATGGCGGAATCTATTTTAGTTTCCACGGTGGGGGGAACGGCGGGAATTGGGTTGGGAATTGCGATCGCCTTTGGGGCCTCGACAGCGTTCAAATTTCCCTTTGTGGTTTCTGTATGGTCGATTACAGCAGGTTTTGGGCTATCTTTTACCGTCGGGTTGTTAGCTGGAGTATTGCCGGCTCGGAATGCCGCTCGCTTAGATCCGATCGCAGCCTTGCGGAATGATTGAATTTAAGCAATATAAGCTCTTGTGGGGTGGGCATCCTGCCCGCCCGAAAGCCTAAATTTTAATTCAGCTTATACTAAACCAGCTTGAAAAATCTGGTTTGCTGTGAGCTTCAAATCAGGAAAAGTTTGCGACACAATCCGATCGTTCTCTCGAAACTTGAGGATTTGATATTCACCATCCACCAAATTACACACAGAAATCGTCGGTTGTTTGGGATTGCCAATAAAATTGCGTCCGCCCAACGCAGCATAATCCACAATCCAATATTCAGGGATACCCATCTCTTCATAATCAGCATATTTCAAATAGTAATCATCGCGCCAGTTGGTGGACACAACCTCAATTACCAACGGTATCGATGCACCCAAACAGAGGATAGATTGTTTTTGCCACAATGTTTCGTTCACCAGATTTCCACGATTCAGCACCAACACATCAGGGAAATAACCAGAATCTTTTTCAGGAGGCCTAACTATCGCTTGGTTGGGGATACCGTATGGCAATCCCAGCCGTTTGGTTTCAAAGGAAACTTCGATTGTAAGAAAGCCTTTAACTTCCTCGTGTTCGCCTACTGGTTGTGCCATCTCAACAATATCTCCATTATGCAGTTCGTAGCGTAGCGCCGAATTTTCAGGCAGCCACTCCACAAATTCCTCGAAGTTTACGAGCTTGGGTAAAGCTTGAGTCATAGGTTTTCAGAATTACCGATAATATAAATTATAACTCTATCTATCTGCGTTTATCTGCGTGCATCGGCGGTCACAAATTCCCCATCTGCCAGCCTTGCTAGATTCAGACAATTTAAAATGCTGGATTTAATCGGGCGCTTTTCATCCCAAAATACGATCGCTGAATAAAATTTAATTGCGGCCGATGAATTTAAAAGCTCAAAAGTTTGACGTGCAACTCTCTCGCTGTCAAAGCTGAGAAAGTAAACAGTATCATCAAAAATCGCAGGTTTATTAGCTATTTCACCGATTAACCTAAAATCCAATTTTTTATAAAGCCCGCAAATCGCAATTTTCCAAGGTTGGAAGCTATAATCGCCTACTCCAAAAATCGAAAACCGAGGGTTATTTTGATAAATTTTGCTTTTGCGATTATCTAGATATTGCCCGCACTTCTCTAGATAACGTCCGGTTTTAGGAGCTATAGTTTTGATATTTTCGGTTGATTCACCGATGAATTTTTGAGTAACTAGGATATATCGATCGGTAGCATTAATGCGATTTTGAGCAACATCAGATCCTTTAAATAGCGGAAATAGATAAGTTTCCTCAAGCTCGACAGCTTCCCCAAATCCATTGACAAACAAATTATCAATTTTCCGAAACTCCATAACGCCAGAACAGTCGTGCTTTACACCCGATCGCCATTTCGTCCCTGAATTTACAGCATATAAATTACTCAATTTATTGAAAGAATCTATATCTTTAACCAGGAGATTGTTGTGATATCCAATTCGATGACAATCTGAACTTTCTAAACTGCTAAATACATCGCAGAAGTAGTTTTGTGAACTTACGTCAAACTTGCAGAATAACAAACAGGCATCAACATTTGCATCAAAATACTTTTTAGGATCTATTTTGTAAGTTGCACAGCTAGCCAGATTAAGTTTTTTTGAATGAATGTAACTCAATAACTTTCTGGCCACGGAAGTTTTGCAAAGCATTGCCAGAGTTGCGTCACGATTCTGCAACCAATGAATTGCTTTGATTAGCATCCATTCTGAGATGTCAAAATTACTTTTACCTGTGAGTGAATCTAAGCCAGCGTGATTTTGAAAATTATTTTTTTTAGGCAAATTTTCACTACCAAGAGTTCCTTGGCGTGAGTTTGTTACCCAAGGAAAGTTACCAAGTACCAGTACCCTATGATTAAAATGGTTGATTAATGATGTCCAGTCAAACTCAAAAAAATCTCCGTGCTTAACCTCACATCTTTCATCCTGTAACAATTCATGCTTAGCTCTTAATTCTATTAAATAACTTTGATTGATTTCAACCCCGATAATCTTGCTGGCGGATGGAAAGGAATTTGCAGCAGCTTTAATGAAATTACCTATCCCGCAAGTTGGCTCAATGATGACTTTGGGGTTAATATCAAGTTCTATCAATTTCCGACACACCATCTCGGCTAATTCCAGCGGTGTCTGAAAATCCCCGTATTCTAGTTTGGTTTTGCGAACTGTGGAAATCATGAGTTAAATCTATAAACTGCGATAACGCCGTCTTGTTGTCCGGCACGCTCAATTACTCTGCCATACTGAAGTCGCCATTGCAACGCATTAGAAATAGTTAAAAATCCCTGTAATGGCGGATTTATCATTATTTCGTTTGCAATTTTATCTGCCTCTATTTCGTCAACTGGTAGATTTTTGTCAAGCAGAAAAGCCAGCAAATCATCTTTGTTGCCTTCGTTGTCTAAAATATTGCGAATTCCACGAGTCATTTGAAAATCTGCTGTTCTTTTGGCACTTACGTAAATTGTATGCAGAATATTCAGAGTTGCAGTTCGATTTGTACTGTTGTCTGTCTTTTCGTAAACAAAGATAATCAGTGAATATCCCAGCCCAAAAATCTTTTGTCTTGCAGATTTAAAAGGGCATGAGGATTGTGGTTGTCTAACGCTTGTTACCTTGACATCCACAAGTAGCCCGGGAAAATCGATGCCGCTTGCTGAATTTCCTTCTAAAAATTCATATCGCAGCTTGAGATACAGTTTGAACTTTTGTTCTAAATATGTCCCAATAGCCTTTCCGTCTGTGACTCCGTAAAGCAGAGGTTCTGGATGTTGAGACTCGGCGGCTGAAAATATTGCTGCCTCAGAACAAAGAATTTCTACGGTCAGAATCGTCATATAGCGAACCGGAGAGAATTTGTGAACATATATTTTAAATGAATGTTGGTGGTTTACGACGCGGTTTAATATGTATTTATGAGCGATCTAAGTTATACCACGTTCGGTGAATTATTCGCAATCAAAGGTGTTTGTAGTGAAGAATCCATTGCAACAAGCGAGGCTCTTCCTATGGAATGGGTTCCCGGCGAGCGCGAAAGGAACCAGTTAAATGTTGCGATCGCACTTACAAATTTTTATAATATGACAAGTGCGTAAGTAAGGATGAGTGGGAAAATGATCCGTACTAGCGATCGCCCATAATATCTGTAGGGGTTCTTGCATTGCCCACAACGACTGCCTTGACAGGCTAGTGTGTTTCAGATAAAATAAGTATATAATTCTCTGATTATTAAGTGATAAAATATAACTATCAGCTCACATAACAAAACTGACTAAAAGGCTAATTTATGGTCAACGTAATTTCTGAACATATTACAATTAATCCCGGTTTTTGCGGTGGTCAACCTTGCATTACTGGACATCGAATTAAGGTACAAGATGTGGTAATTTGGCATGAGGAAATGGGAATGTCACCAGAGGAGATTATTTACCATTATCCTTCAATTACTCTAGCTGATGTTTATGCGGCTTTGACTTATTATCACGATCATCGTGAAGAAATTAGGATGCAAATTAGAGCAGATGAAACCTTTGTCCGCGAGTTGCAAGCCCAAAATCCGTCTATCCTTCAGCAAAAATTAAAAAGCCTAAATGTCAAGAAGTCTTAAATTTCATTTAGATGAAAATGTAAGTAATGCCATTGCGATCGGTCTGCGAAGGTATGAGATTAATGTGACGACTACAACGGAAGCAGGCTTATTGGGCAAGCCTGATGAACTTCATGTAGAATTTGCGATGGTAGAAGGAAGAGTAATTTATACTCAAGATGCAGATTTTTTAAGAATAAATCAAGCTGGATTACCTCATAATGGGATTATTTACTGTCATAAAAATAGTCGAGCGATTGGAGAAATTTTGAGAAGTTTGGTAATAATTTGGGAGTATCTTGAGTTGGACGATATGACAGGGCGTGTGGAGTTTATTTAAGACTAATATTAGTTTTTTTGTCGAATCGCGATCGCACCCGGTCTAACCGCAAAAGTAAGCGAAAAAGCCCGCAACTTGTTTTATTTATGCTGTAACCATTTCGGGTTTGATATCGGGTGATGCTGGCTCAAAGTACAAGACCATGATTTGCTCTCTTTGCAGCCCGACAGACTCATAAGTACGTCCGTTGCGATCGCTAAATTCAACCTCAAACGCTGCACCATCAGCCAACAGTTCAATCACAGTCCCAACTTGTCCGCGCCACAGGTTGTATTCAGGAATGTCAACTGTCAAGGCAACGACATCTAGTAATTTAATTGTATTCTTTGCCACTCTTATTACCTCCAGGCACTACAAAGAATAGCAGGTTGTTAATCTCGGAATCTCCGAACCATGCTCAATAACTTCAAATCTATGCTCAAGCAAACAGCAAGTTTTGTACTAAAGTTTTAGGTGCTGGGAGAGATTTACCATCTGCCTGATATTCTTCAACTAAAAGCTCTAATACCTCCACCGCATTCTGCAAAGCTTCTTCGTAGGTATCTCCGTGAGTGTGGAACTGCTGAGATGGAAAATCCGGTAAGTGAACTAGGTAGCAGTTATCTTCATTTGACCATTGAATAACAATTATATAAGGTAATTTCATGATTCAGACTCCTCTTCTTCAATTGCTTTCAATATTCCAATTTTTCGATTAACTTCTCTCTCTAAATACAGTTTCGCATCATCGCCATCATTTCCAGCAATGGTAATTGGTTCATTAGGTAGTAAAGGATGAACCCATCTTGTATGACTGCCTTTTGCCGAACGATAAGTAAACCCAGCTTTTAGCAACAGGCTTTTGAGTTCTCTAATCTTTTTGGGCATAAGCAGACATTAAAAATATGGCAAGGTGACGGGTACACTTTCATCATATCCCAAAAAGTTTTGATCGACATTTCAAAAAAAAACGCACAAAAAAATGCACCCACTCCTCAAAGAAGTGGGTGCAAAATAACCAACTGTATTTTGAGCTAAAAACTCAAAACTCTCTTAATAAGCGTCTTGCAATTCGTAGAAATCAGGGGAAATGTAATCTTTCCGCAGCGGCCAGCCTACCCAATCTTCGTTCATCAAAATCCGTTTCAGATTCGGATGTCCTTCGTAGACAATGCCGTACATATCGTAGGATTCCCGCTCTTGAAAGTCGGCTGCTTTCCAAATCCAGTACACTGATGGTACTCTCGGATCTTCGCGGGGGATAAATACTTTGACGCGGACTTCTTCGGGATGGGAGGCATTATCTGTCAACTTTGCCAAGTGGTAAACGCTGACTAAATCTTCTCCAGGGCCTTGGTCGTAGGCGCACTGGTACTGCATATAATTGAACCCGTAGGCGTACAGCGCTGTTGACATCGGAATTAGGAATTCTCGATCGACCTTTAATATCTCCACGCCCAAATTATCGGCCGCTAAAGCTTCGTGTTCAAAGCCATTTTGAGTCAACCACTGGGAAACCTTCCCGGCTTCAACAATCGCAGATTCTTGCTCAGCCACGTTCTACCTCCTGTTTCTGTGATGCAAGCAGGGCGGGCGGTACGGGCATTCCCATTGCTTCAGTTAATTCCTTCGGCGGCGCAATACGGCCGGGAATTGACAAATATTTGCCGTCCAAAATGTCGTCTACTACTTTCATTTTGTGGGGTCTGGTGTAGTAGCGGTGGGTTGGCAGCAAATTGGCCCGTTCTTGCATCGAGTCATTGGCGATTTTTTTCCGCAATTTGATAATTGCATCAATAATCGCTTCTGGACGGGGAGGACAGCCGGGGATGTACACATCTACGGGAATCAGTTTGTCAACGCCTCTGACTGCTGTGGGGGAGTCCATGCTGAACATTCCGCCGGTGATGGTGCAAGCGCCCATCGCGATGACATATTTGGGCTCGGGCATTTGTTCGTACAGCCGCACCAAGATGGGGGCGTACTTCATGGTAATTGTACCGGCGGTGATTAACAAGTCGGCTTGCCGGGGGCTCGATCGGGGTACTAGACCAAATCTGTCGAAGTCGAAGCGCGATCCAATTAAAGCTGCAAATTCGATGAAGCAGCAAGCCGTGCCGTAAAGCAGTGGCCACAGACTCGAAAGTCTCGCCCAGTTATAGATGTCATCAACCGTAGTTAGGATGACGTTCTCTGATAATTCGGATGTGACTTGCGGGCGCTCTGCCGGATTGACAATTAGCGATTTTTGTGATGTGTCAGAACTTAAGACCATTCCAAGGCTCCTTTGCGCCATGCATAGACAAGAGCAATAACGAGGATCGTGATAAAGACTAAGGCTTCAATAAAAGCCAACAGTCCTAGCTGGTTGAAAGCAACCGCCCAAGGATAGAGGAAGACGGTCTCTACGTCGAAGATGACGAAGACCAAGGCGAACATATAATATCGGATGTTGAATTGAATCCAGGCTCCGCCGATCGGCTCGACGCCAGATTCGTAGGTAGTGCGTCGGTCGTAGGGACGACTTTTGGGCCGCAGTACCTTAGACGCCGTGAGGGCGAGGATAGGCACTAGGCTGGAAATTAGCAGGAAGCCTAAAAAATACTCGTAGCCGCTAAGTGCAAACACGGTGAATAATTACTGCCTCGGTGAAAGGGTTTGTAACTCGATCTTTACATTATATAGATTTTGGGTAGCTAAAATTACGAGTTGGTTGAGATAAATCGTCCATCTTCTGCAATAATTTTTAATCTTGATAGCATAACCCGGCTTGTCACGCTATAACCTTTGTTCACGCTATGCGTATGTTGTAATATTCCACAAAACCAGTAAGCTGTGATAGTAGGTTGCTAGGAGGTGAAAAGCTTACTACACCGTACCTTGACAAATCAATACTATGTACGCAAAAAACAGCAACAGCACCGCTGACACCGTGAAAGTACAGGCTGATAGAGATTCTCTCAGACTACAGTTCAGCACTCGGTACAACCCCATTTTTGGTGGGAAGCGCAAGTATCAACCGTTAGGGATGAAGGATACACCTGAGAACCGCGCTAAGGCAGAAGCGATCGCCTTTCGGATCGAAAACGACTTGCTACACCCCGACTGGGCTCAGTTGTTTGACCCTACGTTTGCCAAGTACGGACTAAAAGCACAGTACGCAGCTTTACAGTTAGCAGCGCCTATCCCAGAGGCGGAAGCCGAGTTTACGGTCGGTGCAATGTGGGAGGACTACTTAGAGTGGAAGCGCCCGCAATTGCAACCAACTACCTTTCTAAAGCAACACGCGGGAATTTTTACCAACACAATTAAAGGTTTGGTTTGGGATTCAATCGAAAGAAAGCTTTTAGATACGGGTAAAGGGATAGCTGACAAGGTTATATCGGATGTAAATGCCGATATGGTGACATCGCTCAATATCACTGATAATTACTCAAAACGAACGCTAGCCGCCTTATCAGAAGCCTTTACCAGACTACAGTCTCAAGGCAAAACTCAGCTAACAAAAAACCCGTTTATTCTCGAAAACAAAGTTGAAAATCAAACGGATATCTACCAACCAATTATCAATGGGGACGGTACAGAGCGAGAATGGTGGGATATACCCGACAATGAATCAGACGCCGAAGAGCGCGATCGACGTGCCTTTACAAAAGAGGAACGTGACACTATAATTGATGCTTTTTACAACCATAAAAACGCATCACCACGTCAAATGGCTCCCTTAGTCGAATTCCGTTTTCTAACGGGTTGTCGTAGTGGTGAGGCGTTTGCTTTACGTTGGCGTGATTGCTTCCGAGGTCAAGAGAAAAACAATATCGTTTTTAGTCGCAGTTACGACGGGCAATCTAAGGTGACAAAGAAGACGAAAACAGGTGATATACGCATCTTTAAAATGTACCCTAAACTAAGGGAACTTTTGTTAAAAATTAAGCCCGAAAACGCACAGCCTAACGATTTAGTATTTACTAAGTTAAATGGCAAGGGCTGGGATACTGGTAATGCTTACACCATATGGACAGAAAGTGTAAACACCAGAGGGGATATTACGTATAAATACCCCGGCGTTGTATCTCAGTTAGTCAGTGATGGCTTAATCAGCGGGTATCTGCCTTTTTATAGCTGCCGTCATACGTTCATAAGCCTACAGGCACACGCAGGTACTGACTTATTCTTGCTGGCTACAGCGTGCGGCAATAGTGTAGAGGTTATCCAGAAACACTATTTAGGGGTTAACCCTGATGTAAGTTTTGCAGGCATCTAACGCTACCCAGTACAACTTACTTACTACCCGCCCTAGCCCGGCGGGTTTTTTTGTGCCTATTTTCTGATTTACTCACTACCTACCCTACCCTATTCCCTCTATTTTCACTCTCTCGTTACATTCTCATTTATTGTTTTTATTGACAAACAATAGCACTATATTTAGCTATATTTACCTATACGCTCTCTGCAACCCTATATGGTTTAGTCCTAAGAACTGCTACACTCTTTAATGTATATTTTAAGATTAGCTTACCTACTCTTTTTTGAGCTATGAGCGATCGAGCCACTGAGACTAAGACCCTCGATCGGCACGAGTGCCGCGCCTGCGGCTACGTCTACGATCCGAAAAAAGGGAATCCTAAAAATGGCATTGCCCCAGGCACGGCTTTTGAAGATTTGCCCGCTACTTGGGTTTGTCCCGTTTGCGCGGGGCGCAAGTCGGTGTTTCAAAATCTGGGTCAGCAGGATGGGGTTTCAGGATTTAAGGCAAATCAGCGCTACGGTGTCGGTGTCAACGGCATGACCGAAGGTCAGAAAAGTTTGCTGATTTTTGGCGGCTTGGTCGTTGGTTTCTTGTTTTTACTTAGTATGTATGGTTTGCAGTAAGACGATTGTGAGATTTTGGCAACGAATTGTAATGTTATTGGCCGCTGCACTCATCTGTACGAGTTGCAGCACGATCGGTTCTGTGAGTTACAACCCCTGGCAGGTAATTTCCTTGCCTACGTCCGCTAATTTGCAGGATATTGCTTTTACGGGCAACGCTCAGCACGGCTGGGTCGTGGGTTCGGAGGCGACTCTGTTTGAAACGATCGACGGCGGGACTAACTGGAAGCCGATCGCACTCGATATTGATGAGCCGAGGTCGCGTTTCTCGTCGGTGAGTTTTTCGGGTTCCGAAGGCTGGATTGTCGGCCAGCCTTCGGTTTTGCTCCACACGAACGATGAGGGCAAGTCTTGGACGCGGATTGCTTTGAGCTCTCAGTTACCAGGTTCTCCGAGTACGATCGCAGCTTTGGGCCCGAATTCGGCCGAGATGACGACCGATGTCGGGGCGATTTACCGGACTTCGGACGGCGGCAAAAATTGGAAAGCTGTCGTGCAGGATTCTTTTGGGGTAGTTCGCAATATCAACCGTTCTGAAGACGGGCAGTATGTTGCGGTTTCCTCAAAGGGCAATTTCTACTCGGTGTGGAAGCCCGGACAAGAAGCTTGGGAACCTCACAACCGCAACAGTTCTCGCCGCCTGCAAAATATGGGTTTTACCAAGGACGGGCGTTTGTGGATGCTCGCCCGCGGCGGTCAGATTCAGTTTAGCGACCCGTCCAATCCTGAAGGTTGGGGAAAACCGTTTTTTCCCGATCGCAAGGCGAGTTGGGGTTTGCTCGACATGGCTTACCGGACTGATAATGAAGTTTGGGTAGCCGGAGGCGGCGGCAATTTGCTGTGCAGTTTGGACGGCGGGAAAACTTGGCAAAAAGACCGCGAAGTTGAAGATGTTCCTGCTAATTTTTACAGGATTGTCTTTATGGGCCCCGATCGCGGATTTGTGATCGGCGCGAGCGGTACTCTACTTAAATATCAAGGTTCAGCGCAAGCTGCTTGATAGTAGAATAGTAATAGAGATTGTCTGTCGATTTGTTGTTGAAAGGAGGATTCTAAATGGCTGGTACAACTGGAGAACGTCCGTTTGGGGACATTATTACAAGTATCCGTTATTGGGTAATTCACAGCATCACCATTCCAGCTTTGTTTGTTGCTGGATGGCTGTTTGTGCAAACGGGTTTGGCTTACGATGCTTTCGGAACTCCTCGCCCTAACCAGTATTTCACACCGCAGCGGGAAGAAGTGCCGATTATCTCGGATCGCTTTGAAGCTAAAAAACAAGTAGATCAGTTCATTGCCAAGTAATTTAACAAGGATTTGGAAAAATGACGAGCAGAACCCCAAACAATGAGCCAATTTCGTATCCGATTTTTACGGTGCGGTGGTTGGCAGTTCATACTTTAGGTGTCCCAACAATTTTTTTCTTGGGCGCGATCGCAGCAATGCAATTTATTCAACGATAGGAGTTTACAATGCCTGAGCGCCTTCCTAATCCCAACGAGCAGCCTGTTGAGTTAAATCGGACTTCTCTTTATTTGGGTCTGTTGTTGATTTTTACTCTGGGTATTTTGTTTTCCAGTTATTTCTTTAATTAACTGGTGTCCCAGTTTGCTTTCGATAGTTCGATCGAATTTGTTTAGCTGTGAATTAGTGAGGTGATGGCTATGTTTAGTGAAAGTGGCAGAATTCCTTTGTGGCTGGTAGCTACTGTCGCAGGCCTCGGTGTTCTGAGCATTGTGGGTCTTTTCTTCTACGGTGCTTATGCCGGTTTGGGTTCTTCGCTGTAAGGAGAACTAAGCAGATTTTCGGCTTTTAACCCCCCTTGAAAAAGGGGGGTTTTAATTATGCGAAGTTTATTGGTAAATCTGGGATAAATGTTATCGAAAGTGTTGATTTATTGGCAAGTTTATGGTAGTTAAATTATCTGGTGAGAGCGGGATTTTTGGTGGTTGGGTGGAGATTTGCTCAATAAACTGCTCGCCTTGCAGGTTCACCAAGAACCCCAAAATCGATCGCCACTAGCCGACGATCGCCCGCAAGAGCGGGCCCGATTGTGAAAATAGCCAAAAGTTGCGAGTAGAATGGTGCAAGAGCCGATCGCTCGATCGTAGTGCACAGCGAAATATGACCCCACCGCAGCCGCCCCGCAAACCTCAAACCGTCTTGGGTGCTATTACCCAAGCAGTCCAGACTATTGCCAAGGTTAATTTTAACCAGCTAGCGCTGAAACCGAATGCCAAAGTACCCGAACTGTGGGTACAGGATGCGGGTGCAGCTAAAGCTGAGGTTTATCCGCTGTTGGGCGATCGATATTTGTTAGGTCGATCGTCCAAATCTTCAGATATTGTAGTTCGCAATCCCGTTGTCAGTCACGTACACTTATCCCTGTCGCGGGATACTCGGCGGCGGACTCCTTTTGTCATCAAAGATGAAGACTCCACCAACGGCATTTACAGCGGCAAAAGGCGAGTTAAAAGTATGTCCCTGCGTCACGGAGACGTGTTCACTTTAGGCCCGCCGGAACTAGCCGCCGCCGTCAGAATTCAATTCGTATATCCGCCGCCTTGGTATTTTGAACTGGTGCGTTACAGCTTTTACGGCGTCAGCGGAATCACCGCTTTGATTGCGGTGTTGGTAGGCATGGAATCGACCAAGTTTCAAGTGCGGCCTCTGCCGAGAAGCATCAACGGCCCCGTGATTGTTTACGCCCGCGACGGGCAAACTCCGCTGCGTCCTCCTCAGAATAACGCTCACTTAGAATTAAAGAAATTGCAGGATTTTTCGCCTTATTTATCCAAGGCGGTACTTGCTTCGGAAGACAGCCGCTACAATTGGCATTTGGGGGTAGATCCGCTGGGGGTTTTGCGAGCACTTTTAACGAATGTTCGCGGGGGCGGAATTCGCGAAGGCGGGAGCACTCTGACGCAGCAGTTAGCTAGAAGTTTGTTTCGAGATTATGTCGGAACTCAAGATTCGGCGGGACGCAAGTTGCGGGAAGCTGTAGTGGCTTTTAAACTGGAGACTTATTACAGCAAAGATGAGCTGTTGCTGACTTATTTAAATCGCGTGTTTTTAGGAATTGACCTTTACGGTTTTGAGGATGCGTCTCGGTTTTATTTTGGCAAGTCGGCGAAGGATTTAACTTTGTCAGAGGCGGCGACTTTGGCGGGCATTTTGCCAGCGCCAAACAGTTTTAATCCGATTCAAAATTATCAGTTGGCGGTGCAGTACCGCGATCGGGTAATCGAACGGATGCGGGCACTGGGGACGGTTTCTCAGGAAGAAGCCGATCGCGCGAGGCGATCGCGAATTGAGATAAATCCCAAAGCTCGCCAATATCTACAAAGTACGATCGCCCCTTATTTCTACAGTTATGTATTTGAAGAATTGGAGTTTTTGCTGGGGGAGCAGTTAGCCAGAGAAGGCAATTTTATTGTAGAAACAGGTTTGAATCCCGGGCTGCAAAAAGTAGCTGAAGCTTCCCTCAGAAATGCTGTTGAAAACGCCGGAGCAAGTGCTGGATTTTCTCAAGGAGCAGTGGTAACTCTCAACACTTCAACAGGCGAAGTTTTAGCTTTAGTTGGTGGCGTAGATTATTTGCAAAGTCAGTTTAATCGGGCGACGCAAGCTTTGAGACAGCCCGGTTCTACATTTAAGATTTTCACCTATGCAGCCGCCCTAGAACGCGGAATACCAGCGAGCAAAACTTATTCTTGCGAGCCGCTTTCCTGGGGCGGACAAAGTTACAGCGGCTGCGAAAGAACCAGCGGCAGTGCTGATATGTATCGGGGTTTAGCACAGTCGGAAAATGCAATTGCTTTGAGAGTAGCACAAGATGTCGGTTTAGACAATGTAGCGGGAATGGCGAGGCGTTTGGGGATTACTTCTGAACTGCGCTCTAACCCTGGTTTAGTATTAGGTGAAAGTGAAGTTAACGTATTGCAATTAACTGGTGCGTTCGGGGTTTTGGCGAACCGGGGTTTGGGCAATCGCCCCCACGTAATCAAGCGAATTATTGACAGCAGCGATTGCAAAGATCGAAATGATTTTAACAGTTGCCGGGTGATTTACGACTATCAAAAAGATGGCATTGCCAATCGCCAGTTAGTTTCTGAAGCCGTAGCGGATACGATGACTGATATGCTGCAAGGTGTGGTACGGGGAGGTACGGGTAGCAGTGCTGCTTTGGGGTTGGGAGAAGCTGGAAAAACAGGCACGACTAATGATAATAGAGATTTGTGGTTTGTCGGTTATATTCCGAGTCAGCAACTCGTGACTGGGGTTTGGTTGGGAAATGATGATAATTCTCCGACTGGGGGAGGTAGTGCAAATGCCGCTCAGTTGTGGGGGGAATATATGCGGGAAGTGGCGCGTTGAAATCATTAGTCATTAGTCATTAGTCATTAGTCATTAGTCATTGGTCATTAGTCATTGGTCATTGGTCATCAGTCATTGGTCATTGGTCATTAGTCATTGGTCATTGGTCATCAGTCATTAGTCATTAGTCATTAGTCATCATTAGTCATTAGTCATCATTAGTCATCAGTCATTAGTCATCAGTCATTAGTCATCAGTCATTAGTTAGTAGCACAGAAATCTGGACTAGCAACTTTTGACTGAGTATGGCGTACTAAGCTGTTCTACATCTAAATTGGATTTTTTGTGCGGGCGAGACGCCCACCCCACAACAACTTTATCAAATTTTGACTGTGTAGTTTAAATTCTGAACAGCTTATTACCAATTACCAATTACCAATTACCAATTACCAATTACCAATTACCAATTACCAATTACCAATTACCAATTACCAATGACTAATGACTAATGACTAATGACTAATGATTAATGACTAATGACTACAGATGCAATATTTAAATTTATTCTACAGTCTGAGAAACTGAGCTAAAGCTAACGCTACCCGCGAGCAATGACATCAATAGGTTATTGGTTTCCCGGCTAATTAGGGTTAACTGAGCGATGATTTTTTTAGGGCTTGGGTTGTTCGTCTCCAAAGCGATCGCACATATTTTCGTTGGTCGATCGCGTGCAGTACAATAAATGCCAGGAAAGTATAAGCAATCCAGAAATGTAAATCTCTTGCCAAATCTACAACTGCTGCATTTTTAGGAAAAATATCTGGCAACGTTGCAACCCAGAAAAAAGGGAGATTCCCGCTTTTATAGGAATTAGAGAGGAAAACTCCGCTCAGAGGAACCGCTAGCATAAACAGATAAATTGTCGCGTGCAGTAGAAACGTGCGAATCCACTCACCTGTAAACTTGGGGAGGCGGCGCGTATACTTACGCCACCAAACTCGCTGTAAAATGAAAATACGCCAAGTTAGCAATCCAATTGTCAACACCCCAAGGGATTTATGCAAAGTATAACTGTTGCCTTGTAATGGTGTATTGTCTGGCATTTTTACCATCCAAAATCCCCCAACCAACAGCAGGAGATAACAGGTTGCCATCACCGCGTGCATTGACCATAATTGCTTGAAGGCTGAATTTGAGCGAGGCTGGGGCTTTGTTTCTTGCGGAACTAATTTGGAACTCATCGAATACCTCCTAAACGTTGAATGGTGTTTGGGTTCTGTCATTCAATCTATGCGACTTCTATAAATCTGAGATCGACCGTTGATTAAATTTTTTTTATGTTTCTGGTGACTGAGGCAAAGGAGAAAATAGTCTATATTACAGTACAGAAATCGAAACGGCGCTGCACAATTTGACGATGATGCTTGTGGGGTGTTCCGCCTGCTGTGAAAATACAGCGGACGGGCTGCGAGAGCCCATCCCACAAAACAATCAATAATCATCCCGCAATTATGCAACGCCCCCGCTTATTCTACAGTCTGAGAAACGGGGCGACAGCCCGACAAGATCGAGTGTAAATTGACGACGTTTCCGATTACGGCGATCGCAGGTGCTGCAAATCCGACCGCCTCAACTTGCTCTACAATTGTACCCAAAGTCCCGATCAATTCTTCTTGTTCCGGCCGCGTTCCCCAGCGCACTAATGCTATAGGCGTTTCTGCACTCAATTCGGCTGCTGTCAACTGGCCGATAATGTAAGGCAAATTGTGGATTCCCATGTATACTACAATGGTTTCGGAACCCCGGGCGATCGCCTGCCAATTTACTTCCGGCCGATATTTTCCTGCTGATTCGTGGCCGGTGACAAAGGTGACTGAGGAACTGTACGATCGGTGTGTTAAAGGAATTCCCGCATAAGCAGGGGCCGCAATCCCAGAAGTTACACCGGGTACAACTTCTACTGACACTCCAGCTTTTACCAACTCTTCCATTTCTTCGCCGCCGCGGCCGAAGATAAACGGATCGCCGCCTTTGAGACGAACTACGATCGCATTATCTCCAGCTTTTTCTATCATTAACTGAGTTGTTTCATCTTGCATTAACGAGTGGCGGCCTTTGCGTTTTCCGGCATCAATTCGTTCTGCTTGGGGGTTGATTGCTGCCAAAATTTGAGGACTGACTAAAGCGTCGTAAATCACCACATCCGCGCACTCTAACAGAGCTTTTCCCTTCAAGGTCATCAAACCCGGATCTCCGGGGCCCGCACCTACTAAATACACTTTGCCTAAAGACATTTTTCTTGCTTCCTTTACCTCTTCTGTGCCACTGCGGTTCATTTTTGAATTAAATCCCCAATTAAGTCTGCTAATTCTACACTTGCGCCTAGAGGATTTGCGAGATGAAGTTCCGCCGCAGGAAATTGCTGCTTTAGCTGTGCGACATTTTTGGCGATCGCATCTGTAATTCCTCCATTAAATAAGAAGTATGGCACAATTCCTATTTGCTGCTGTCCACCGCGAACCAAACTGTCAATTTGTTCTGACAAACTCGGCTTTACCGACCAATAAGCTGTCTGTGCACCGAGTTTGCTGGCGATTTCCTCAACTGTCGAGTTACCTCCGGGGCGACGGCTGCCGTGAGATAGTAAAATCCATTTTGGCGATCGCAGATTGGGGAGAAAAGCCACCTCTTGCATCTGACTTTTTACCAAGTTTGTTAAGCCTGCTGTTTGGCAACCTAAATGCGGGCGCAATTCAATTTTTAGCTTGTCACCAAAAGTTTTTTGGGCAATTTCCACCTCTGCCGGTATGTCTTCGGCGACGTGAACTCCCGGCAATAAAAATACAGGCAGTATTTGCAATTCTGTCAGTCCCAGCGACAGGGTACGATCGCCAAAACTGCAAATTTGTTCGTGCAGCGGTGCGGGCCCGAGTTCTAAGGTGGCGGTTGCTACTGCGGGGAACGAGTCAGCCAAATTGTGAGACAGCAGTTGACCTAGGTTTTCCAAAGCTAGTTGGGGTCTGGGGTCGCGGCTGCCGTGAGAAACTAATAAATAGGTCGATCGCAATTTCAATATGGATTTGATGTTAATGTTCGATCCGGATTTCAAATAATTATAACACCGTAGGGCGCGTGACTTAAAAATTACTCAACACAAAAGTTCTATATGGTACAATACGCTTGGGTTAAAACTATTTATTCCTCGGAGATCCCCCTAAATCCCCCTTAAGAAGGGGGACTTTGAGTAAGTTCTTGTCCCCC
>NZ_JAUBWA010000076.1:0-6169 GCF_036702825.1 Microcoleus sp. A003_D6
CAAATTTTTTTTTCTTGTGGAATGGGCCGGAGAGCCCGTTCCAGAATTTGATTAAAAGGATTTTTGCAAGAGGTCTAGTATCCGAGATAATTAAAGGGATTTCATACCCGTCTAGCAATTCAGCAATTAAATCTAGGGCATCTTTACCTCCTTCGGCAATTTCAATCCGATAAATATTGCCTAAAGCCTCTTTTAATTCACTCTTAAGACTTTTCAAAATATTTTTTCATCGTCAACGCAAATAATGACTTGTTTGGTCATAGCGATAAAGCCGTTTTAATGGTTTCGATCAGCTCTGATTCCGACCAAGGTTTCTGCAAACACCGATGGAGGTTGGCTTCGTCAAAAGCCCTCTTCACGGCTTTTTCATCAGCTTGACCGGTTAGCATAATCTTTACTATGTTCGGAAATTTTTGATGAACTCGAACCAGAAATTCATCTCCTTTCATTCCCGGCATTAACCAATCCGATACAATCAAGATAATCGAAATTTCGCCGTCATTAAATTCCTCAATCAACTCTAAAGCATCGGCTGGATTTTCCGCTAGCTCATAAAGGTAAGCATTCCCAAAGGCTGATTTGAGTTGGGTTTTAAGGCTTTTCAAAACTACTTGTTCGTCGTCAACACACAGGATGATTGGTTTAGACATTTTTGGTGGTTTAACTAATTATTTCCGGGAGATTGACAGGCAAAACAACCGTAAAGGTGGTTTTGCCGGGAACGGATTCAACTTCTATTTTGCCGCGATGTTTGTCAAGGATCTTTCTAACTATATCGAGGCCCAAACCGCTGCCTTCTCCGGCGGATTTAGTTGTGAAGAAGGGAGCAAATATTTTGGGCATGACTTCGGGAGGAATTCCTTTGCCGCTATCCGTAACGCTGACTTTGATATAGTTGCCTTCCTGAACGATGTCCAGAGTTAATGTGCCTTTATTGTCCATCGCTTGCAGGGCGTTGTGAATTAGATTTGTCCATACCTGATTCAGTTGGTCTACATAGCACGGTACGGGCGGTATTTTTGCGAAATTGCGGATTACTTCTACGCCGTGTTTTAGGTTGTTTTGATACAGGGTGAGTACGGTTTCTATGCCTTCAGTTATATTAGCTTGAACCATCGTTTCTGATGAGTCGTAGCGGGCATAAGTTTTCAGGGCAAAAACGACTTTAGAAGCGCGATCGGCTGCGGTATTAATTATTTGGGTTCCTCGCTGGATTTCTGAGAGTTTGTAGGCCATTTCTAAGATGCGATCGCGATCGCACTTTTGCAGCAGAGATAGAAAGTCGTCGGCCTCGTAAATCCCCATATCCACCAAATTGTCGGCGATATCATCCGCCTTCTCAATTCCTTCGCCTTCGAGTTGACTAATTAAAGCCCGCTTTAACTTCCTTTCTTCTCTAGCTGTTAAAGTCATATCTTTTTGTAGCGAGCGATACAGTAATTCGCGGAATTTTTCAGATTCTGCGGGCGAAAGCGACTGAAACATTGACGGCAAGTTGGTGAGAGTTTGGCCCAAAAATTTAGTCATATTTCCAGCACTCGATCGGATCGCACCCAGCGGAGTATTCAATTCGTGAGCAACTCCAGCGACTAATTGACCTAAAGCTGCCATTTTTTCCGATTGAATCAGCTCTTCCTGAGTCGTTTGCAAGTTTTCTAATGCTGTTTTGAGTTCTTGGGTTCTTTCGGCGACTTGGAATTCGAGAGTGCGGTTGTATTCCGCTACCAATTTTTCGGCTTGTTTGCGTTGAGTGATGTCCGCAAAAGCTGCGATCGCATAACTCACCTTTCCTTTATCATCATAGATGGGCGTTCCCCAAACCTCGATCGGAATAATCCTGTCATGCTGGCGAATTTCCATATCGTCAACATTAACGCTAGCCCCTTTAAAAGCATTGATAATTGGATCTCTTTCGGCGGGATAAATTTCGTCATTACCTGCTAGATAAGCTTGATAAATCTCTCGAACTTCTGACGCATTATTAGCAACTTTATCTGTACCTAATAAATCCAGAGCGCGAGAATTAACATAATAAGGTTTGTCGCTAGAATTGGCGACAAATATTCCGATCGGAACCGCTTCTAAAATTTGGTAAAGTCTGCTTTTACTCTCAGATAATTCGGCATTCAAAGCCTGCAATTCCGCAAATGATACTTGCAGTTGCGCCGCCATACTATTAAATGAATTTGCAAGTTCCCCGACTTCATCATCGCGGTTAATTATTACAGTTTTCCCCCATTCACCTTTAGCAATATTTTTAGCCGCATCGTTCAAAGATAAAATCGGTTTAGTCACCCACCTCGCCGTGACAACACCGACAATTATCGCCACGATCGAAGCAGCAGCGCACAACAAAATTGTCGCCGTATTGTTGGCATTAATTTGTGCCATAAAATCTGCTTCGGGAACAACCACTACAATCAACCAATCCAATCCTTTATCATCTTGCCAAGGCAGAACTTGTAAAAATTGTTTTTTACCCTGAACATCAAATTCTAGTGACTGCGAAGTTTTCAGAGATTGGAATTTGTTAAAATTTGCCGCTAAATATTGAGCCGTGGTTTTGGTAAAAGTATTTTTACTGTCAATTGCTTGAACTCGTTCGGCTCCGTAGTCTTTTTGGACGACGTGAAACGGTCTTTCTCCTGTCGAAGTTGCGACCAACATTCCCGATCGCTCGATAATAAAAACTTGTCCGGTTTTGCCGATTTTCAAGCTTTGCAAAAACTTGCCAATCGTGGACAAATTAATATTTGTTAGCAGCACTCCTTGCAATTTTCGTTGTCGGTCGTAGAAAGGCATAGATGCGCCGAGATAAGCAGTAATGCCGGCCGTATTGGGATAAATCTCGCTCCAGGTGGGTTTGCCAGCGGCTACCGCAGCTTTGTACCACGGACGAGTGCGCGGGTCGAAATTAGTTTTGTTGTTTAATAATGCGCCGATTTCGCCGGATTTATTGGTAGTATAGGTGCGAAAATCATAGTTACTTGCTGCTGTCGATACCCTCAAAGTCAGCGAGCCGTTGTCGAGCCTTTCTGCCCCCAAGTTGTCTCTTTGTTCTAAACCTAAACCCGTAAAAGTGAGCGTGTCAAATATCTGAAGCTGCCGCCAAAAATGACGCTGTAAAACAAGTAAATCTTGCAGGTTCAGGGTACCGAGTTCGATCGCCGCAGCATTGATCTGGTTGACCTGATGGGGTACACTCAGGTAAGTAGCCAGATTTTGTTCGACGCGGCTGCCTACTTCTGCCATCAGTCGATCGGCAATTTCATTGATTGCCTTTTGTCCGTTTTTAAATGAGAGATATCCTACCAGTCCCACCGCCGCGAAAATTTGCAAGACGAAGGGAACTATCAGAACTGTTCGCAGGGTGCGGGAGCGAGAAGTTTTGGCAGCGAAGCTACGGGCTGATGTAGTTCTGTTCATAATGAGAATCCTCGATAGTCATATCTTTGCGCGTTCCATTCACTGCTTGACAGTCATAAATCAACCATGATTTAATGACTGAGTAGCGCCAGATTCATCAAACGGCACGTATCCTAAAGGCACTTATGCTGAAGCCAGGAGGCAGGAGGCGCTTATGCTGAAAGCAGGTTTTGATCCAACTCCTCGATACAATCCTTCGCCTGAACCCTAACCTTTTTTTAACACAAGCCACTGGAGCTAATCTTCAGGTGGGCGATGCCACCGTACATAGGGCTTGCTGAAAAAGTCTACAGAGCGAATAAGCTCCCGCCACACAGCTTGAAAAATCGTAGGTTCGTCGCTTATTTCTCAAATTTACCCAGCGACTTCCCGCGCAAGTGCAAGGGTTTTGAGCCTCGCTTATGTTATAATTTGCACTTGCTCGGTAAAAAAAAGATTAAAATGTTTATCTGGCTTGCCTTCTGATTTTATTCCGCCAGCCTACACATACAAATAAGGACACAACATTGTTGTGTCCCTACGTCAATTCGATCGCAACTTGCAACCCTACAACTAATGTAAAAATTTAACCAAATCGATAGCCGAAGCCCCGTACCGTAATGATATATTCCGGTTGGCCCGGATCGATTTCCAACTTTTCGCGCAGCCAGCGGATGTGAACGTCAACGGTTTTGCTATCTCCAATAAAATCTTGACCCCAAATTTTTTCCAGCAACTGATCGCGAGACCAAACTCGCCGGGGATTACTCATAAATAGTTCTAGTAAGCGAAACTGTTTAGGAGAAAATTTTACTTCAAGGCCGCGAACCAACACGCGACACTCTTCAGGATACAGAGTTATGCTCTTATATTGCAGCATCACCGGTTGCGGTAACTGACCGACGAGGCGCTGGCGTCGCATCAGCGCCCGACAGCGAGCGATAAACTCCCGCATTCCAAAAGGCTTGGTCAGATAATCATCCGATCCGGCTTCTAGGTAAAAAGCGCAATTGTTGGCACTTCCTCTAGCACCGATAATCAAAATAGGGACGGGATTTCCTTGATGCCGTAACATTCGACACAGATCCAAACCGTTAATGGAATCCATAATTAACAGGTTAAAGGCAAATTCACCGTGGTATGACGAGGAAGCCTGCACAGAAGGCAGAGCGTTGCGCCCGTCGCTAGTAACCACCACCTCATAGCCCTGTTCTTTAAGGGCTAAAGCTAGCATTTCCCGCAACAGGTCTTCACCTTCCAATAACAAGATGCGGCCGGCTTGTCCAACAGCCAGCCTTGAAGGACTTTCGCTTAATTCAGCAGAAGACATAAATATCAGTGGGAGTTATGTTTGTATGTGGCTAGCGCTCGGCGCCTTCTTCAGTAGCTGAGGCACTCTCGCGCTGCGATCGCTTGTACGATCGCCATTTGTTCGTTAGCGAAGCCCTCGAAGAGGATCGTTTATAATCCTTCGCCAGTCCATCCCACAGACACGCGCTCGACTGTTTCTACTTGCTCGTGCAAAAAGTATAGCCGTAGAGCAGTTGCCGGAGCCGCGCTGTCTGGCGGAGTCCAGGCGTCAGAAGCCTGGTCATTTTTAGGGGTTGGTGTTAATTTCATAAAACATTGCCCGCTGTTAATTGACCAGGTAACACCCAATCTATAGGGAGATGCTTGCTATATTACTCTTTAAAGGTTATTAAAAGGTAAAGTTTTGGCGATCGACAGGTTAAATTATTTAAGTTAAGTAATATAACTGTAAACTGGCGATCGCACTGTAGAGCTTTGTTTAAAAATACAATAATAAGTTTGCCCAAACTCCTTTTTCTTCGCCGGCCGGCTACGATCGACGATAGCAAGTAAAAATTCTGTAGACTGCCTATAATGTTGCTGCATTTGAGTACCTGGCCCGAGGTAGAAGCTTATCTAGAGAGCTCCCGAGGCATAATTATCCCGATCGGCTCCACGGAACAGCACGGGCCCACCGGCTTGATCGGGACTGACGCCATTGCTGCTGATGCGATCGCCCAGAGTGTCGGCGAAGCGGCGAATGCCTTAGTCGGCCCGACAATTAATGTAGGGATGGCCTTGCACCACACCAGCTTTCCCGGCACAATCAGCCTCCGACCGCAGACGCTAATACTCGTAATCAGGGATCATATCACATCTTTAGCAAAAGCCGGATTTGAGAAATATTTCTTCATCAACGGTCACGGTGGCAACATTGCCACGATGAAAGCAGCATTTTCCGAGACTTACGCGCATTTGTCAGACTTAAATCTACCGAATGCCGATCGAATCCAGTGTCAAATCGGCAACTGGTTCATGTGCGGTTCAGTCTACAAACTCGCCAAAGAATTGTACGGAAACCAAGAAGGCTCCCACGCCACCCCCAGCGAAATCGCCCTAACCCAGTACCTTTATCCAGAAGCAATCAAGCAAGCACCGCTTTCGGAAGAAGTTGCATCCGGGCACAAAATTTACGGTGCTGCTGACTTCCGCCACCGATTTCCCGACGGGAGAATGGGTTCAAATCCGGCCTTAGCAACTCCCGAACACGGCCAGCAATTTCACGAATTAGCAGTCAAAGAATTGACTAATAATTATTTGGAATTTTTGAACACCGATTAGCGTTTTTGCTGCTGCACCATTGTCAATCAGGCTTTTACGGGCGGGCAGGATGCCCGCCCCACAACAAGACTCACTCTTTTTTGTGGAACAGGCATCTTGCCTGTTCTTGAAAATAGTCCAAGATGCTGCACCA
>NZ_JAUBWA010000076.1:6269-35326 GCF_036702825.1 Microcoleus sp. A003_D6
TTGTCAATCAGGCTTTTACGGGCGGGCAGGATGCCCACCCCACAACAAGACTCACTCTTTTTTGTGGAACAGGCATCTTGCCTGTTCTTGAAAATAGTCCAAGATGCTGCACCATTGTCAATCAGGCTTTTACGGGCGGGCAGGATGCCCACCCCACAACAAGACTCACTCTTTTTTGTGGAACAGGCATCCTGCCTGTT
The DNA here is from genome assembly GCF_036702825.1 of Microcoleus sp. A003_D6. Taxonomy (NCBI): domain Bacteria; kingdom Bacillati; phylum Cyanobacteriota; class Cyanophyceae; order Oscillatoriales; family Microcoleaceae; genus Microcoleus; species Microcoleus sp. A003_D6. Next base: position 6,470 of record NZ_JAUBWA010000076.1, read on the forward strand.
CTTGAAAATAGTCCAAGATATTACTAACGACCAAAAAACTCGTTTTAGGCCGCTTCGGCTTCGGCTTCGGCTTCGGCTTCCGGTGCATCTGGGACATCTTGCTTGATCGTCAAATAGCGAATCACTTCTTCGCTCAGACGCATCGCGCGCTCCATAGGAAAAATTGCAGCGCCCGGAGCTGTATAGTTCATTTGAACGTATACTCCGTCGCGGTGCTTGCCGATTTCGTAAGCCAAACGGCGCTTGCCGCGGTGCTGAGTTTCGATATTTTCAGCACCTTGATCGCGCAAAATAGTTTGATATTTCGCGATCGCCTGGTCTGTCATTTCCTCACCCAAATCTGGGCGCAGAATGTACATAGTTTCGTAAATAAACGGTTTCATGGCAATAATCCCTTATGGACAAACAAGGCTTCTGATGAAGCAAGGACTTATCATCATATCCCAATAATGAATAATCTCAAAACTAAAAAATCAAATTCCCCAAACCGCAGTCCCTCGCGGTGGAGCATCCTGTGGACTTATGGGATGATGAGCGCGATCGCACTTTTAATGCTGTTTCCCCTGCTGTGGCTGCTCAGCACCTCCCTAAAATCCCCCACCGAAAACATCTTTCAATTTCCCCCGCAACTGTGGCCGCAACAGCCCACCCTCGAAAACTTCATCAAAGTTTGGCAAACCAACCCCTTCGGCCGCTACCTGTTCAACAGCACCCTGATTGCCGGTCTCACAGTCAGCATCAACGTTTTGTTTTGCGCCCTCGCCGCATACCCCTTAGCCAGACTCAACTTTCGCGGCCGAGAAGCTATTTTAATTACGATCGTTTCCACAATCATGATTCCCTTCCAAATCGTGATGATTCCCCTGTACATTTTGACGGTACAACTCGGATTAAAAAATAGTTATTTAGGCGTAATCTTTCCCGGATTAGCATCAGCCTTCGGCATATTTTTATTGCGGCAAGCATTCCTCGCAGTTCCCAAAGAACTAGAAGAAGCCGCCCGCATCGACGGATGTACAGAATTAGGCATTTGGTGGCACGTCATGATTCCGGCAATTAAGCCGGCTTTAGTCACTTTAGGGATTTTCGTATTTATCGGTTCTTGGAGCGATTTTCTGTGGCCGCTGCTAGTTTTAGACAGGCCGGAATATTACACTTTGCCCCTAGGTGTCGCCAATTTAGCCGGGACATTTTCTTTAGATTGGCGCTTGGTGGCTGCGGGTTCGATTATTTCGATTATTCCTGTTTTAGGACTGTTTTTGGTGTTGCAAAAATACATTGTGCCGACAGAAGCGGCCGCCGGAGTCAAAGGATAGAAGAAGTTCGGCAACGGATTCGGTAACGGATTTAACGGATAGGAAAAATAAAATGCACAGGTTTGTGTAATTTTAAAATTGCTAACCGTCTAGGCGGTTGCTATAATCGAAAATCAGGCTAAACCCAAAATCCATCCGCGTCGATCCGCGTTCATCTGCGGTTAAAAAATCTTAACTAAAAACTTCCATCAAGTAGCCAAGGTTATTTGCGATGTACGAAGTGCCAGAAATCCGCTGGATTGTCGATCGGGCTGCGGTCAGATCGCGTCCGGTCGATTACCATAACAAAAATGATTTGTAGTGCGCCCTCCAATACGCTTTGATGCTGCCGATCGAACCTGTTATTGGATTTTAGGCGGACTCGCATTCCGAACTACGAACCTGAAAATGGTTATTTTACCCATGAGATAAGTATTCAAATCGCACTCCATACTTATCTCTACCTCGGAGTAAAAACTGCACTAGGATAAGCAATCCGCTTGTGATTGAACTGTTCCCAAACCCGCACAAAAATCTCCGCAATTAGAGACATATCCTCCCGAGTCAAACCCGAATCGAGCAACTGATTGTCCTGCCAGCGAGCCCTCAAAATCCGATTAACCATATTCAAAGCTTCCTCATGAGTAGCATCCTTGAGCGATCGCAAAGCAGCCTCGCAAGAATCCGCCAACATCAGAATTCCCGTTTCCCGCGACTGCGGAATCGGCCCGTCGTAGCGAAAATCCTCCTCCCTGACTTCCCGACTTTCGATTGTTAACTTTGAATTACCCGCCTCTGCCAAAGCAATCTTTAAATTTTCTGGTTCTTTTGCAGCAATTTGCTGCGCTTGGTGGTAGAAATAAGCAATTAACATTGTACCTTGGTGCTCGGGAATAAACGCCTGAATCGCCTTCGGCAATCGATGCTTCCGCGCCATCACCAACCCCTCAGTAACGTGCTTTTTAATAATCTCGGCGCTCGCCCAAGGGTCATTAATTACATCGTGTTTGTTGCCCCCGCCCATTTGATTTTCACAAAATCCGCTCGGGTCGTGCATTTTTCCAATATCGTGGTATAATGTGCCAGCCCTGACCAGCTCAACATTGCAGCCGAGTTCCCGGGCCGCAGCCTCGGCCAAACTAGCCACAAACAGAGTGTGCTGAAAAGTCCCCGGAGCCTCGGCAGCCAACTTCTTTAACAGCGGGCGGTTGGGATTGGCAAGTTCCGCCAGCCGGATTGGGGTGATCAAGTCAAAAACGTGTTCCAAATAAGGACTGATGCCGATCGCCACAACGCTCCAAGCCAAACCGGCCAAACTTTGGCAACCCACCGTACCGAGCACGACGTACCAAATCGCACCAGCAGCCGCGCTGGCGATCAGAGTCCCCACCAGATACACCGTGCCCTGAGTCAAGCCGACACCGACGCCCAAAAGAGCCAACTCCTCGCGCGATCGCAGCCGCCCGGCCATAAAAGCACCCAGCAATCCCCCCGCCGCGCTAGCCACCAAATGAATCAACTCGACATCCAAGCCAACGGGCAGCAGCGCCGACAGCAGCGCCACCACAGTCACTCCCACCGCCGAACCGTAGAAGCCGCCGGCCAAAATCCCGATCGCGGGCAAACTCGTCCAAGGCAGCCCCAAACTCACCAGCACCGGCGCGCTCAAAGTCAGCAGCAGCAACAGCAAATGATCTCTCCGGCGCAAGCGGTAGTGCCTTTCCACCAGCAGTACGATCGCAATTGCCGCGCCCACTAAACAAACAAAACCCGCCAGCCCCAGCCAATTCACCCCCCGCCGGCTCAAACCAAAATAGTCGAGCAACACGAAATCTTGCTGCGCGATTTCTTTTCCTTCTGCAACAATTATGTCGCCCTGCTCTACTGCGATCGTTACCGGTTTCACCTTTTGCGCCGCCAATTCAGCTAGCTGTTTGGTTTCCTCGGGATCTCTCACCAGATTTGGCTGCAAAATCGCACTTAAACCCTCAACCGCCAAAGTTTGGGACTCTAACGGCACTACAGACGCCACTTGCAGTTTCACAGCTTCTTTCAAAACCTCTTTCGGCAGCCCCTGCGGGATACCTTGAGCCAGCATCCTTTTTGCCGCCAGACTCATACCCGTTTGGGTTTTCTGCCAAGCTGCATCCGACAAATCAAACAGCGAAGTATCGTAAATCTGTCCGAACCCGGAAACCGACGGTTTAGAGAGCGCTTCCAAAGCATTGAGATAGCGCCGGCGAGCCTCGGAAATACTTTCTGTCAGGCTTTGAAAGTCTGCTTTTGAAACCGAGCGGCTGTAAGCTTGCAGTTGAGCGATAGCATCCTGCTGAGACTTGTTGTCCGTCGGTGCAGCACTTGCGCGGGAATCCAAGCTCAACTGCTCGGAAGTTGCACTGTTGTCCCCCGCTTGCGCCAAAATCGATCGCCATTCCCACTCAGGACAGCCCCGCAAGTAAACCTGAGCCGCATTTGAGAGCGCCGAGGGACTCGCAAACGGAAACGGGCCTACCGCCCGCCGCAGTTCGCTTCCCTGCTGCAAAAATTGTTGCAATTCTCGATCGATTTGTCGATCGACCGCAGAATCCAGCATTAATATCGCTACAGCCCCGCTCCGCGCTGCTTTCCGCTGTTCTTCAGTAGTTTTGTAATCGGGGATGCTAGCACTAGCAGGAGCCTTGATCGTCTCAGGAGCTTTCGTCCCCACATCCAGTTTCGGCTGGTTGTAGAAGCGGTGGCCCAGAGTGCTGCTGAGGGAAACTACCGCTACGAGCAACAACATAGGGGAACGAGCTTGATTTTTGAGGCTTGAAGAAGAGGTTTTAGTTCTAAATCTAATAAAAGTCTCGGGTAGAACCCATTTCTTGGCCGACAAACGGCTCAGGAGAGGCCCACAAGGGCGATCGGTATCTGCTTTGCTGCCGCCATTTTGCACTTTAGCAATGTGTTGGCGCAGTGAGCGCGAAGCCCCTAGCTGCTCAATCTGCCGCATCAATGAGGAGAGCGTATTCATTTGTGTCGAAGATATATCACTGTTATCCAGCAGCTTTGTCAGAATTTCTGACTGTGCATCTTGATTGAGTTTATCCGAACTACCGTGGCAGAATATTCAACCCCCCAGGCTACTATGCCTGACTATCGCCAGCAGTTGGGTTTTCTGACTGTCGCCAACAACGCAAGCAGCTTCTTTCCTTCCCTTGTCCATCTTGAACAAATCGAGCACGGTGGGGCTAAAAATCCGGTTTTTCCCTAGATTATTCGTTTCCCAACCCCAGATTCTCGTAGAAACCAGTTTTTTGGTGGCAAGCGCGTCCGATTTAATTTTTTACTTTTTAATCTTTAATTGTCGCTCTCCTTGGGCTTTCGTTTTTGACTTGTTAATTCCTAATTCCTAAACTGCTAATTTCTCATTGCTAATTTCTGCTTACCCCTCCCTGTGAAAAGCTCGAAAATTTATAATATTTTACGAGGTCTAATGACATAAGGTGCAGCCACCGCTCTGGCCAGGGCTGCGGAATCCAGGCCGACATCGGGGTTGTAAACTCCCGCCCAAACAGCAAACAGGTTATTTGCTAACTCCACAATTTTTGTATCCCTGCCCGTTTCCCAAACCGAGGGTTCTGTGCTCTCCGCCAGCGGCAGTGATTCAACCGTAGCCGAAGATACCTGTCTCCATTCTACAGGAATCGCAGCAGCGCCGTTGTAAGCTCCAGACAAAGCTCCCGTCAAAGCGCAGGTGAGTTGTCCGGCTATACCGCAGCGGGCCGCTCGCACCACTGACAAGCGCAAGTCTTCTGGGGTGTTCAAGAAGCAGTAGAAAGCTAGGGCAATGGGAATAAAACTTTCAGGGTTGACAATTGACTTTGTTTGTGATTTTTTATTGCCCTCGCTCTGTCTTTCTCGCAAAGCTGTAGCGCTTTTGCACAAGTGAGTTGTGGCTGTTTCTAAATCGGCTCCTTGTTCTAGTAGTTTTTGTACTTGCACCAGCAATTCTGTTAAGGCATTATCGGTTTTCAGGTAGGCAATTGTTTGTTCGATCGCTGTCGCGGGGTCAAGTCTTTGTTTGAGCGATCGGGCGATCGCATATCCGATTGCTAAAACTGCTGTATTCCATTCTGGCTTGTTTTCGTTGGGCCAAACCTCTATCGCCAGCATGATTTTTTCTCGAAGTTTGGCTTTATTTTCGTGAAAAAACATCGCAGCAGGCAGCGCCGCAACGGCAGCTTCGCAAGGGTTAAGGATGCCTTGAAACTCATTGCTTCGCGGATGATAGATTTCCGACTTGGCAAATGCTTCCCAAGTATCGCGCCAATCTTTTAAATCTAAACCCCTACACCGAATTAAACTTTGAGCGCACGCCACCGCAAGTCTCCCGGATTCGGATGAGTCTTTGCCAGTTGGGATTTTGCTGTTGGGAGAATTCAACGCCAAGGTTGCCCCGATCCGGGTTAATTGTTGGTGTTTCGTCAGTTGTAAAATCGGCTGAAAGTCTTCTGTTTGGGGGGAAATACCCACGAGTTGCCTCTGGTATTGCAGGCCGAGCGAGTCTCCTAAAACTGCCCCCAGTATGGTTCCTTGAAACTTGCTCAACAGGGAATGCCGCATTTGAATTTAACTCAAATTGTTAGTAATTGGTAATTGATAATTGGTAGTTTATAATTCTTCCTGGTGTGCTTCTTTGCCCAACTCTTGTGATTAATTTGAGTTCCACCCAAACATATAAGGGCTGGTTTTCCATCTAAAACCCGCCCTCATCCGATCGCAAAAATCGGTGAATTTTTAATTTTTAATCAGATAACTAACTAGAGCTTGCAGCCCCAGCCGATAACTTTCCGAGCCAAAACCGCTGATTTGTCCGATCGCCACCGCTGCGATAAACGAGTGGTGCCGAAAAGCTTCCCGGCGGTAAATATTGCTCAAATGAACTTCCACCGCAGGGATATTCACCGCGGCGATCGCGTCTCTAATTGCCACACTCGTATGAGTATAAGCTCCAGCATTAATCAATAAGCCTTGGTGCTGCCCTAACATCGAGTGAATAGCATCCACCAAAACCCCTTCATGATTCGACTGCTGAATTGAGACCTTCACCTGGAGGGCTTGCGCTTCTCGTTCTAGCAACTTGTTGATATCATTTAAAGTCGCAGAACCATAAACTCCAGGTTCTCGCTGACCCAATAGATTCAGATTAGGGCCGTGAAGTACCAGGATATTTAACAATTTTAAAATTTCCAGCGCAACAAAAACTATGAGATTTTTGACATGGAATTTAGAACCAGTCTGTCACCTCAAACCTCAAACTTCTAATTCAGTCCTGACTACCTGCGATTCCTCGGTTGGTTGACAGGAATACGAATCGGTTCGAGTTCCGGTTCAGGTTCGGGACTCAGCAGTCCTTCTATCAGCTTGCGAACCCATTCTTTAATTTGTTCCAGCACCTTTTCAATGTCTTCCATTGAACGGATAGCTCCTTTTTTTATAGTCTAGATTGCTAAACCGACGGCTAAATATCTGAAAATAAGCAAGCACGACTTTGAAACCAAAGGTCAAACTTGCTTTCTCGCTTGCTGGTTATTTTGAGCAATGGAGAGAGTCAGTATATTGGCCAATCAGTCCTATCTTCTTATCATAACGAATCTTTACAGATAATCAATAGGCCAGCGGAAGATTGCCGAACTATCTCGAAGTACAGAATGTTAAATAAAGCTTAAGTTTACGGCTGGCTGTTGACAATTGACCAATCGCTGGATTTTTTCTACACTTTTGCCAACAATAATTTACGGCGGAGCCGATCGAGCGCCGTACAGCTACTCAGATGCCGAATCCAATCGCGGCCTCGCCCATCGCCAAACCGATATTCAAAACTTTCTGCGTCGCCGTGGGGGCCCGCTAAACCGACATAAACCAGTCCGACAGGTTTAGCGTCTGTGCCGCCTCCGGGCCCGGCGATGCCTGTAACGCTCAATCCCCAAGTGGTATTGAGGCTAGCGCGAACTCCCGCAGCCATTTGTTTTGCCACGCTTGTGCTGACTGCCCCAAACTCGGCTAAATCTTGCGGATTCACAGCTAATAATTCTTCCTTAACCCGATTGTCGTAAGAAATAATCCCGCCTAAAAAGTAGCTCGAACTGCCGGCAACACCGGTCAGCATCGCTCCCAATCCACCTCCAGTACAGGATTCAGCCACGCTGAGAGTTTTCCCCGCATCCAGCAACAATTGACCGACAGTTGAAGGGAGGGTATCGCTATCAGCACCGTAACAGTCCGAGCCGGCAATTTGTCGCAATTGTTGTTCGATCGGCTCAATCAAGTTTTTCGCCACCACTTCCGACTCCGCGCGCGCCGAAATCCGCAGTTTGACTTCGCCGTGATTGGCGTAGGGAGCCACAGTAGGATTAGTTAAATTCAGAAAACTATCTACTTTTTCCGCCAATGCCGACTCAGCAATGCCCCAAAATTTCAACGTGCGACTGTAAATAGTTGCGCTGCACCAGCCGCCGTTTTTCAGGTAAGGAACGGCTGTTTCTTGCCACATCAAGTGCATTTCCGCCGGTACGCCGGGAAATGTCATTACTGTCACGTTGGGAACCGGCTGCCAAATAATGCCCGGTGCAGAACCGCAGCGGTTCGGCAGAATGTTGGCACTTTCTGGAATTAAAGCTTGTTTCCGGTTGCTGGGACTCATGGTGCGTCCCCGCTGGGCGAATTTGTATTCGATATCTGCGATAATTTCCGGCTTTTCTATTAAGGGAACCCCAAAAAAATCGGCGATGGTTTCGACTGTCAGGTCGTCCGGTGTGGGGCCGAGGCCTCCGGTGAAGAGCAAAAGCTGCGATCGGCCTACAGCAATTTCTAACACCTGTTTAATGCGATCGGGATTGTCCCCCACGACTGTTTGATAGTAGTGAGGAATTCCCAGACTCGCTAATTCTTTGGCTAAAAACTGGGCATTGCTATTAAGAATATCGCCTAACAGCAATTCAGTGCCAACACAAATAATTTCAGCAACCATTATTCGATTTTAGATTTTAGATTTTGGATTTTAGATTGGGGCATTGGCCAAACAGGTCATTGGCCAAACAGGTCATTGGGCATTGGGAATTGGGAATTGGGAATTGGGCATTGGTATTGGTAGCAGAAAAGCACTGGTAGCAAACAACAAATAACAACCAACAAATAACAACCAACAAATAACAACCAACTACTGACTGCTGACTACTGACTACTGACTACTGACTACTGACTACTGACTACTGACTGCTGACTGCTGACTGCTGACTATCGAGCGTGCCTCCAAACTTTCCAGCTAGCGTATCCCAGCAAACTTGTCGCACCCATAGCGTAAATTACGCCGCTGGGAACCGAAAAAGCTAGGGCTAAACTTCCCACCCACAGTGTCAGCGAGTAAATAAATAAAACCGCAAATCGATGGGATAGTCCGGCTTGTAGAAGTCTGTGGTGGAGGTGGCGCTTGTCAGCAATAAACGGTGACTTGCCGTTGCGAAGTCGATCGAGAATCACCGCCGACATATCTAAAATCGGTACAGCTAAAATTAAATATGGCAGCAACACAGAAGTAACAGCCGTAGTTTTAACCAACCCAATTACTCCCACTCCAGCGAGAGTAAACCCGATAAAATAAGCCCCGCCATCTCCCATAAAGATTTGAGCCGGATTGAAGTTGTAGCGCAGAAATCCCAAGGCCCCGCCTGCTAAAGCCGCTGCAATTAGGGCCGCTGCCGGTTGGTGCATCGACAGACTGACAATCAGCATTACAACTGCTGCAATCCCTGAAACTCCCGCTGCTAAACCGTCCAAACCGTCAATCCAGTTGATGGCGTTGGCCATACCGACGAGCCAAATCACGGTAATTGGCAAGCTCAGCCAGCCAAGATCCGTCAGTCCGAGGGAGGGAACTGTGAGAAACTCAATTTGTACGCCCGCCATCCAAGCGATGCTCGATACCCCAATTTGCATGAGCAAGCGTTTGATCGCCGACAGCGAAAATAAGTCGTCTGCTAAACCGATGAGGAAGAATCCAAGGCCGCCGAGGGTGACTCCCCAAATTTCGTATTCCTCTTTGGGATTGAGAACTTGTCCGCTAGCATCGAGGAAGCCTCCTGAGAGCCAGACAAATAACAGGGCACTGAGAGTGCCGAGAAAGATGGACACTCCTCCCAAACGCACCATCGGGCGCTGGTGGACTTTTCGCTCGCCTGGCCGATCGACTCGCCCGCTTTTGAGACCAATTTTTTTGACTATTGGCGTACTCCAGAGGACGACGATCGCAGAAACCAGAAAAGCTAGTATGTGGTACAGATACTGGTACGGCATCTGAAATCAATATTAAATAGTGCGGGGCAATTAGGCTGTCAGGCAGAGTCTACTACATTTCAGATGGCTTTATAACAAGGAAACATCTTTAAGAGCGACTGGGGGTTTGGGAGCCGGAGAGTTGCAAGGTGGAAGTAGCTCGGGCGCGAATTGTGAGGTTTTTTACTCGTAACTCTCGAATTAATGGCTAGCCGATCGATCTTTCGATAGCGAAAGAGTCGATCGATATTGTGCGAGCGGGCCCAGTCGAACGGTATTTTTCGCAATCGAGAAATACCTTTAGTCAAACCAGCCCCGCCCGACAAATATCTTTAGTAAAAACCGTCCTGGCGATCGATATTGTTGATAAAAACCGCTTGTCAATATCGCTACCCGCAACTCTCAATCTTTCCCGGCTCTTTTACCCTTTTACCCGTACACTTCCAACTACAAAATCCCCATTGCCGATCAGGAAAATTAAGCTAACGCCGGCACTTTCAAGTACAAGTGGGGATATAAGGGGAAGCGATCGCACAGGGCTGCTACTCGTCGCAGACAATTGGCGGCAACGCTGTCATCATCTGGATTTAGCAGGCGATCGGCAATAATATTGCCAATCTCGGTAAATTCTGCTGTTCCCATTCCCCTTGTCGTCATCGCCGGCGAACCGAGTCTCAAACCGCTGGTGACAAAGGGGGATGCCGGATCGAAAGGCACGGTATTTTTATTAGCAGTAATATTCACACCGCTAACTAATTGGTCGGCTCGCTTGCCTGTCATGTTTGCCGATCGCAAATCTACTAGCATTAAGTGATTGTCCGTGCCGCCGGAAACGAGTTTTAAACCCCGCTGCTGCAACCGTTCCGCCAAAGCCCGCGCATTTTCAATTACTTGACCGGAATAAGTTTTAAATTCAGGCTTTAATGCTTCGCCGAAAGCTACTGCTTTACCAGCAATCACGTGTTCTAAGGGGCCGCCTTGAGTGCCGGGGAAAACTGCTTTGTCGAACTTTTTGCCGAGTTCCGGGTCATTGGTCATAATCAAGCCACCACGGGGGCCGCGCAGGGTTTTGTGAGTGGTGGTGGTGACTGCATGACAGTGGGGGAGGGGGTTGGGGTGGTGTCCTGTGGCGACTAACCCGGCGATGTGGGCGATGTCGGCGAGCAGGTAGGCTCCGATTTCGTCGGCGATGGCTCTAAACTTTTCAAAGTCGATAATTCGCGAATATGCTGAATAGCCGCAAATTAGCAATTTCGGTCGGTTTTGTTTGGCCAGTGCCAAAATTTCCTCGTAGTCGAGCTGTTCTGTTTCTTGGCTGACGCCGTAGTGAAAAGCTTTGAACCATTTGCCGGATACGTTGACCGGCGAACCGTGGGTCAAGTGTCCGCCGTGGGACAAATCCATGCCCATAATTCCGTCTCCGGGTTCCAGCAAGCTCAAAAATACTGCAAAGTTGGCTTGAGCGCCGGAGTGGGGCTGGACGTTGGCGTGAGCGGCTCCAAATAGCTGTTTGGCGCGATCGATCGCAATTTGCTCGATGCCGTCAATAAATTCGCAGCCGCCGTAGTACCGTTTCGCTGGCAGTCCTTCGGCGTATTTATTGGTCAGCACTGAGCCTTGAGCTGCCATTACTGCTGCGGAGGTAAAGTTTTCGCTGGCGATGAGTTCTAGGTGGTCTCGCTGCCGCTGGAGCTCTTGCCCGATTAAATCGGCAATTAGCGGATCGGTTTTGGAAAGCAAGTCTAAGTTAGTGTCGGTCACAAAAAAAAGCTCGGTAAGTGGGAAGCTCAGAGACTTTAGTCCTGAGAGGGAAACGACCAGGCGATTTCAATCGCCTTGAATCCCCTTGCGGGGTAGAGGGGTATGGTTGCCCCTCCAGCGAGGATATGGTTGTCCTCAAGCAAACACCCATTACTGGGGTAATGTTAGCTTCGCCAATGTTATCAAGGCTTGTTAGGCTAGCAGCACTGTCTCAGTGACTTTAAGACTGTTTAACTACTAGCGACAGAGCAAGGGACTAGCTTCGCATCCACAGGGTGTCATGACCTAAATAACGTAGTCAGTTAAGACTTAGGCTGGTCAGTACAGCTTGCTTGATTTCTCTTACAAGCTCAGTGGCGTTGATTCCCTGAGTTACTGACAATAATCAACCTCTTGACAATTTAGGATTGCGAATTGGGGATCTTTTACCCTACTACGGATTTCGCATGATTTATCCAAATATTACATTGTGTTCGGGTTAAGCGGTTTGTCCCAAGTTCCTGACATACAATGAAATTACTGGTATGAAACCTGCCGGAGGTATCAAATGTTAGTTATTCTAATGGAAAATCAGATGCTTGCCCCTCAGTGTGTTTGCCAAGGTTGTGTGCTCGCCGATCGCACGGGCCAACCGCGCTGGAGCGGTGGAGAGCTTCGTTGCGGGCATCCAGTTGCTAAACCTACAGAAAATTTGCCCGATCGGTACGAGTGTCAAATGGGCTTCGTCATTGCCAATATAAAATAAGAAAGCCTGCATCTGTTACTTGAGGCTGCTCTTCGCCCAGAAATGAGCAAATTCCGGGCGAGTCGGAACTGAGCCTGCTGCGTTATGCTGGTTTTAATAGGAATTAATAATTCACCGATCGACTCAGGAGAGTTCATTATGACTTGGCGCGGGTCTACAACTGTTCCAGACCGGATTTTTGCTTCTTTGCCTTATTTGCTCCCCCTAATTGACGGGCTGGCGTTTGGCAGGTATCTGTTTGCACAGTTTCCTGTCTTGCAACTGTTTTTTCTCCCGCTAGCTCCTTTGCTTCAGATTTATAGTTTGCCCTTCGCTAGCTTGATTATTTTCTTTGCCCTCTATTTAGGAGTGGTTAGAAACGAAAACATCAGTCACTTCATTCGTTTTAATGCGATGCAGGCGATTCTTTTAGACATTGTTTTGATGCTGTGCGGTCTGGTTTTGCCCATTTTTTCTAAAGGCTTGCAAGTAGCATTTATTGCGGAAACTCTGTATAACATGGTGTTTTTGGGCGCTTTTGCTGCATTTGTCTATGCAGTAGTTCAGTCGCTTTTGGGACGCTATGCAGAGATTCCTCCGCTTTCGGATGCTGTTTATATGCAGGTTCGTTAGTCAGTTGGCAGTTGACAGTTGGCAGTTGACAGTTGACAGTTGACAGTTGACAGTTGACAGTTGACAGTTGACAGTTGACAGTTGGTTCTAATTACCAATTACCAATTCCTACTGACTACTGACTACTGACTACTGACTACTGACTGTATTTTCAAGACTGCCGATGCCTTCAATTTCAATGCGGACTCGATCGCCTATTTGCAGCGGCCCTACTCCTTGCGGCGTTCCAGTCAGTATGACATCGCCGGGAATTAGGGTCATGATTTGACTGATGTAGGAGACGAGAAAATCTGGGGAAAATACCATTCGATCGATCGGGGATGACTGTACGGGGCGATCGCTCTCATTGACAAAAGTCTGCAATTGTGCAGCGGGACTCAATTCGCGCACAATCCAAGGCCCCAAGGGACAAAAAGTATCGAACCCTTTGGCCCTCGCCCACTGGTTGTCCCGCTTTTGCAAATCTCTGGCTGTTACGTCGTTGGCGATGGTATAGCCCCAAATTTTGCTGTGTGCTTGTTCGGGAGTGCAGTTGGTACAGTGTTCGCCAATCACCAGGGCCAATTCTCCCTCGTAGTCTACCCTTTCCGACTGCTGCGGATAGCGAATCGCTCCACCTGCGGGGATGACAGCACTCGGAGGCTTGAAAAACAGCAGGGGTTCCGCAGGTACTGGGGTTCCCATCTCGGCGGCGTGATCGACATAATTTTTGCCTACGGCTACAATTTTTGAGGGAGAGCACGGGGCGAGAATTTGGTAAGTATCTGGTGAAAGTTCCAAATCTGTTGGTTGTCCTTGTAACCAGGGAGGTGCATCAAATACTTGAACGCTGCGGCTTAGTTGCAGTAAGCCGTAATGGATGTGTCCTTGTGTTGTTTTAACTCGAACGTAGCGTGCGGCCATAGGTTATACCATTTGAGATTTTGGATTTTTGATTTTAGATTAAATATGACTTTCAGTAGGATACATATAAATACGGATCTAAGCATAATTACTGAAAATTTATTGCTCGATCGACCTTTTGGATTTTTGCTGTATCATTTCTAACCCGCTTTCGGTGCAAACTCCGTGCAGCGGTTGATCCCAGGAGTCTGCTGGTAGCTGGGCGATCAAGGCAAATTCAAAGATAATGCCGATCGCAATTTTTGATTCCCACTCAGCTAAACTGAACATTCGATCGTAATAGCCGCCCCCGTAGCCCAAGCGATAGCCGCGAACATCGCAACCTACGGCGGGTACAAGTATTAAATCTACTTCTGAGTAATCTATTTTAGGAGCATCGGGCAGTGGTTCGAGTATGCCGTAAGCGACCGTATGTAAAGCATCTCCGGGCTGCCAGATGTGCCAGGATAGCTCTTTGCCGACACAGCGGGGAAATCCCCATTTGCGGGGAGTTACAAATAGGGGACTTAAATCTGGTTCTTGGCGAAAGCTAAAGTAGGCGAGGATTGTTTTTGCTTGGGTGAATAGGGGCGAGTTTTGCAGGCGGTTGCAGATGCGATCGCTCTTTTGTCTCCATTCTTGTGCTGATAGGGATTTGCGGGTGTTGAGGAGCGCTTTTCTTAATTCAGTTTTAGTTAATGAAGGTTTAGGAGTGTTCATATTTGCGATCGAATCTCTCGTTTGATTTCGAGTCCGACAGGGGTTGAAAACCCCTGTCTCACAGCGAAAGTCCTCTAAAAGAGGACTACAATTAATTGCATTTTCATCATATTCTGTAGTGGGTTTTAACTCACATCTTGCACAATTCTCAACAACAGGCAAGATGCCTGTTCCACAAAAATTTAATTTTCTTGTGGAACAGGCATCTTGCCTGTTCCTAAACAAGTAATTGAGAATTGTGCAATATCTCAGTTTTAACCGACTTTAGCTTTGAGGCAGGGGTTTCAACCCCTGCCGGACTGTCGGACTTTCGGACTTTCGGAAAGTATCAACAAACCGGATTTGATATCACATATTTTCTCACCACAGGACAAACGCTGAATAACGTTTCATTTTCCTGTTCTTCTATTTCAACGAGCGATCGCCTCCCCAAAGATTGCAGCCCGTTGAATAACTCGGAGGGCGATAAATTGGCATCTTGTAGCAATTGCTGTATTGAAACTGAATTTGCTTCGCGGCTGAGGCGGGAGATTAGCTTTTTCTCTAATTCTGACAAGCGATTTATCTGCGGGTGCAAGTTTGATGCCAATTCTTCCCCTAAGAATAGCATATCATATTTGAAAAAATCTGCAACCCGGCCTCGGAATATTTCTTGAATGGTGGTGGCGACTATTTTCAACCACAATGGATTGCCTCGGTAGGCGTTAATTAGGTTTTCCCATTTTTCGGGGTTTAGTAAGTTTTTATGTCTGAAAATTTCGGTGGCATCTGTACCGATGCCTTTGAGTTGTAAAGTACGAACTGGTGAGTTTTCGCCTGTTAATGCGGTAATTTCTCTGGGGTTTTCCCAAGTGTGGATGATGAAACAACTGTTGTGGGTTGTTTCTCCGATTTGTCTGAATAGGATGCTGTAATTTTCGCATTCTGGGCGGTAATTTCCTGCTAGTTGTCCGCTGCTGAGAATGGCTTGCACGTCGTCGAGGATGATGAGACAGCGGTTTTTTCGGAGATATTCCATTAACAGGGAAAGTCGATCGGGGATGCTGCTAGGGAGTTCGATTTCGGGTTTATTTAAGAGAAATTCTAGGAGATTTTTTAGGGTAGTTTCTAACGGTGGGGAGTGGCGGAGACTTCGCCAGATGAGGTATTCAAAGTTATGCTGAATTTTTTGTATTAGGTGGAGGGAAAGTGCGGTTTTGCCAATGCCGCTTATTCCTAATAGACCTCTTGCAAAAATAATTAGGACGGGCAAGATGCCCATTCCACAATTTTTTTTTCTTGTGGAATGGGCATCTTGCCCGTTCCATAATTTGATTAAAAGGATTTTTGCAAGAGGTCTAATATAGCTGCAAGGTTGCACTTGTCTTGGACGATCCATTTTTCCAGGGTGGCGAGTTCGGATGTGCGATCGGACAATGATGAAATGTGAGGTGCGTCTGCTAAGTCTAGTCGGGTTTGGGGTTTTGAGGTGTCTGGGGTGGGGGTTGAGGGCGATCGATCTTTTGGATGTTCTGAAAATTGACTATCCTTACAGACATTGACATTACCAATAAAAAAATCGTTTCCAGAATTTGATGAAATGATGAATAATTGTCGTCTTTCAAGTGTCGATCGTAAATTCGATGGAGTAACTTCTTCACCTAATACATTTGATAAACGCTTTCATAATTTTGAAGCTACATTCCTGACGTGACCTTCGCTACAATGCGATACTTCTGCGATTTGAGAGTATTTTTGACCTTCCCATACACCCCCCAGGATAGCTTCTTGCAGATCCTCCAAATGTTCTCCCGTCTTAGCGAAAACCAGGTCATCGGCAAATCTCAAGACTTCTTTAACGTCCATCGGTGAGTTAAGTTTAGGGGTTTGACCTATTATACCTGCTATTTTATGACATTTTATGACATGGATGGCAACATTGGACTTTTTTTAAGAGTTAGCGTCAGGTAAAATAACTTACATTTTCTGACATTTTCTGACTGGACATCACGGTGAAAATAATGATATTATCCAAAAATAAGCGATTCTTGGTCGCTAATAAACTATAGCAAAACATTGGAGTATTAAGCTCATGGCTGACAAACCAAAAAAAGAACCTAAGCTAAAATGTCCGCTGTCGCAAGAACAAAAGGAGACGGTCAAAGAGGTTGCTGATGTCATTGATAAGCATAGAAGAATTGTGAGAAAAATTACGGGTTAAAGCTAAGAAATAGTCGTTTTTTTGCATCGTATCGATATGAGAAATGATTTGAGTGGGTTTGAAATAATCCGACTATTTTTTGAACTGCTTTTTCAGTTAGTTGACTAAGAGTATTGATTTATCGTAGGTATTTGACGCTAAAAGGAAAGAAGCATGGATGCACTGGTAGCAGCAATCACACAAATTTTAGATTACATTCACACCCAAGGCCCAAGCGCGATCGCGCAGCTAACGGCACTACTCGAAGCTCTCAATGTCGGAGCTGTTTCTGTTGCGGCTCTGTTTGGCTTGATTGCTAACGTACCCGCTGTTATTGAATTTCTTAGCCAGTTGATAGCTTTAATCAGTTCAGGTGCCGGTGTTACGGAAATAGCGACAGCGATCGGCTCGTTGGCGGGTTCACTGGGATTGTCTATTGAGGCTGTCATCCATATCTTACAAATAATCGGGGCTTTCTTGCTGGCATTTTAAATATATCAAGAGCGATCGCCCTTCCTTCACTGAAGTACGATCGCACTTTCAACTTATCCCCTCGATCGCGCTTCATCAACTTCTGGTGCTGAATCTTCCTTAGTAAAAATTACATCCTCATAGATAGCCTCAATACTTGTGCGAAAATCCACGCTAGCCAAGTGAATTTCGCTTCCTTGAGTATAGGAATACAAAACCCACAACCCTTCAGCATTGCGGCGAAAACACTCTACCCTCTGCCGTTTTTGGCTAATTAACACATACTCTTGAAGCGTTTCTAATTCTTGATAGTCAGCAAACTTATCGCCCCGATCGAATCCTTCAGTACCATTTGACAAAACCTCGACAATTAAACAAGGATATCTTTTAAAAGATGGAAAAGCTTTGTCCCGCTCATCGCAGGTTATCATCACATCGGGATAGTAGTAAATATTCTGAGATTCAATCCTAGCTTTCATGTCGGACATATAAACACGACAGCCACTACCGCGAACATGATTTCTCAAAAGTGCAAATAAGTTGCCCGCAACCGTCACGTGAGCATCACTTGCACCTGCCATTGCATAGACTTCTCCCTGAATATACTCGTGTTTGAGCGGACTGAGTTCTTCTAACTTCAGATACTCTTCGGGCGAGATATAATTGTGGGTGCGATCGGCAATCATTGGCTTTCCCAAATGTAAGTTTTATATGATTTCAGTCGAGATCGATTTAGACTTGCTAAAACGGCAAATTTATTTTTGGTTCAAATTTGATCGTAACAAGTATTTACCAAACTATTTGATTAATTCAGCCTCAGTCAGCAGAGCAAAATCGTGCGGATTGTTTAACACAAAACCGTCATTTTCTTTAATTAAATCACCAAAACAGGTTACGGGCGATCGCGCTTCATAAGCCTTGAGGGCCAACTGATAATCAGATCCGCTCAATTCCAGATTAATTTTTCTCAGCTTCCCCACCACAAATCCCATTAATGTAATTTTGCAGGTTGCCGATTCTTCCCCGTGTACTTTATTAATCCATCCTGAGATTGCAACATTAGGTAAAGTAGTGATTAAATCGCTGAGAATCTCTAGCTGAGAACGATTTTCTACCACTTCTAATGCTTTTAAGTTCCGACACATCACCTCGGCAAAATCATCAAAATCTTGGTGAGGCGAAACCAATACTTCCCCCTCCTGACTCAAATAATTTTTCTTACTCCAAATGAATCCCTCATAAAATTGACGAGCTTTATGCCAGCCATTTATCTCTAAGTATTTCTCTAATACATTTGGCTCAATTGTTTTCAGAATGTGACTATCTCTTACAGTTACTTTCATGGCAAACTTCCCTCGCTAATGCGCTGTATCATTGACTTAAGAGCTTCTATTGTAAACTGATTGGTGCGGGGTAAAGAAACAGTCACATTTGCTATATTTTGTGTTTCTGGCTGTCCCCGCAATGACATCCAGTAGGCACAACTTCTCATGCACAGTTCAGATTCTGACTGCTGCAACCAGTCTTCTAGATTTTCTGGTACTAAAACTACAACTAAGATTCTAGGTACTAGGGTATTTCTTCTCAAATCGTTGTAGTTTTTGAGTTTGAGCGGATATCGGATGTAGTCGCCGTCTATCACGTCTCTTGAAGTACATTTTAATTGTAACTTCAACTCTGGAAAATAAACGCTTCCCTCACCGCTGCCAGCCGTGATTTGTAGGTCGATGCTGTCGAAGTCTAATTCTAACGGATCGATCGAGAAACCTGCCACGGCTGCAACGGCACGTACATAAGCTTTGCTAAAAAGTTCTTTCTGCTGGTTCAGTTCCATTCTAAAAACAACTATGGCCAAAATAATTTATTTTACAATAAATCTATTGCAAAAGTAATTTTGGCCAAAGAACCCGCCCCTGATGCCGCTCAATATAATTTCTTAGTCCGCGGAGGCGGACATCGTTTGACAAGGAGCGGTTTCAACCGCCGACTCTTATCAATGAGGTTTATAACAAAAAAAACCCCGGTTTCTTCAAGAAACCGGGGTTTTCACACTCAAACTGCGTGTTTTCGATACCAATCGATCGTACTTTTCAACCCTTCCTTAAACTCCACCTCAGCCGCAAAACCAAACTTTTCTTTCGCCCTTTCCGTATCCAAACAGCGGCGCGGCTGACCGTTCGGCTTGTCTGTTTCCCAAACAATTTCTCCCTCAAATCCCATCAATTCGCAAATTGTTTCCACTAAATCGCGAATTTTAACTTCGCTATTCGTTCCCAAATTAACCGGGTCAGATTCGTTGTAAAATTGAGCCGCCATCACAATTCCCCGCGCGGCATCTGTGGAATACAAAAACTCGCGGCTGGGGCTACCGTCTCCCCAAACTGGTAATGTTTTGTCTCCCCTTTCTTGCGCTTCGTGGACTTTGCGAATTAATGCCGGGATGACGTGGGAACTTTTCGGATCGAAGTTATCTTCCGGGCCGTACAGATTTACTGGTAGCAAGTAGATACCGTTGAATCCGTACTGCTGGCGGTAGGATTGCAGTTGCACTAATAAGGCTTTTTTGGCGATTCCGTAAGGTGCGTTAGTTACTTCGGGATAGCCGTTCCAGAGGTCGTCTTCTTTGAAGGGAACTGGAGTCAAGTTGGGATAAGCGCAAATTGTGCCCACGCAGACAAATTTTTCGACTCCTGCTTCGTAGGCGGCGTGAATTAGTTGCGCGCCCATCATCAAATTGTCGTAAAATAGTTCGGCGGGTTTGAGTTGATTTAAACCGATGCCGCCGACGTGGGCGGCGAGGTGTATGATTATATTTTGTTGGTCGGCGGCGCGCTTGCAGTTTTCCATGACGCGGAGGTCGCAGTCGATCGATCGAGTCACTGAAATTTTATCAGCATCGGCTCCTGCTTTGACTAACTGGTCGATGACCTGACGGCCCAAGAAACCGGCGCCGCCCGTGACTAGAATGCTTTTACTGCTTAAATCCAAGCTTGTCATAATTTTAGCCTCGGGATTTTGAATAAGGGTCGATCGACATTTCAATTCTAAAATAGTTGGCTTTAGCCAAAAAAAGCTTTCAGCTACAGCAGGCGCTTGGCAACAAATCAGTTTTAGCTGCCTGAGATAGGGACAATGTGTTCCATGCACGCCCGAAAGTTAGATTTATGGGCTGCGATTTCTCAACTATCATTTTAATGTTTTTGTTTGCCCGCACAGCCGAAAATTTGGCGAGCAATTAAGCTGGTTCTTTGAATGGCGATCGCACTACTACCTGTAACAATCTTCTCATCAGTTGTGAACTGCGTGGAGGGGCAATCAAAGAGCGCGATCGCGCATTTCGCGAATCGGGGCAGACACGGGGCACTACCCTACAAATTGTTCGCTGACGGCTTAGTTTTGTGGCTTAATCAAATCCGTTGCCAGAACCTCGCTCTTGCTTTTCGAGAGCTTTCATGTCAGCATCTACCATTAAATGTACTAACTCCTCAAAAGTTACAGAAGGTTCCCACTTTAATTCCTGGCGCGCCTTAGTCGAATCGCCTATCAACAGTTCGACTTCTGCCGGACGCAAGTAGCGTTCGTCAAACTCCACATATTTTTGCCAATCTAAATTGACGTAAGTGAAGGCTAAATCGAGAAATTCTTTAATGGAATGGGTTTCGTTGGTAGCAATGACATAATCGTCAGGCTTGTCTTGTTGCAGCATCAGCCACATCGCCCGCACGTAGTCTTTAGCATAGCCCCAGTCCCGCTTGGAATCGAGATTGCCCAAGTAAAGTTTTTTCTGCTTGCCTGCTACAATTCTGGCAACAGCGCGAGTAATTTTGCGGGTGACAAAAGTTTCTCCGCGGCGTGGAGATTCGTGGTTGAACAGAATGCCGTTGCAGGCAAAAAGTCCGTAAGATTCGCGATAATTTACTGTTTGCCAGTGACCGTAAACTTTGGCGCAGGCGTAAGGACTTCTGGGATAAAAAGGAGTTGTTTCCTTCTGGGGAACTTCCTGCACCAAACCGAACATTTCCGAAGAACCTGCTTGATAAAAGCGCACCTCAATGCCGGTGCGCTGTTGATAGTCCCGAATTGCTTCTAGCAGCCGCAATACTCCCATTCCCACTGCGTCAACAGTATATTCCGGGGAGTCAAAGCTAACTCTGACGTGGGATTGAGCGCCCAAGTTGAAAATTTCTGTAGGTTGGACTTCTTCGATAATGCGGCGCAGAGTAGTGCCGTCGGTTAAGTCGCCGTAGTGCAGAAACAACCGCGCGCCCTCGATGTGAGGATCGACATAAATGTGGTCAATTCGATCGGTATTGAAACTAGAACTCCGCCGGATAATGCCGTGAACTTCATATCCTTTATCTAACAGTAATTCGCTCAAGTAGGAGCCGTCTTGACCTGTAATACCTGTTA
The DNA here is from genome assembly GCF_036702825.1 of Microcoleus sp. A003_D6. Taxonomy (NCBI): domain Bacteria; kingdom Bacillati; phylum Cyanobacteriota; class Cyanophyceae; order Oscillatoriales; family Microcoleaceae; genus Microcoleus; species Microcoleus sp. A003_D6. Next base: position 27,858 of record NZ_JAUBWA010000076.1, read on the forward strand.
TTAGCGCTCGCTTGCGTTGCGTCATCTGATTTTCCTTTGACAGGCTGTGTTAATTCACTTCGGACTTTCCGGGCAGAGGCTGTTGTTGCCTGTCGGTCCTCTTCTCAAACTCTACGTTAACTCACAATTCTTCGATCGGCATCAATGAACTGTATAGTTTTGGCAAAGAGTTTGCCGCTTGCTGTCAGTAGTCAGCATCAGTGGTCAGTAACAAAGAAAACTAACTACCGATGGCTGACTGCCGACAAAAATTAATATGCGCCGTTATTTTTGGGAAAAATCACAACTCCAATTGTTTTGAAAACAATCCACATATCCATCCAAAGGTTTTTGTCATTGGCGTAATAGAGGTCTATTTGGACTCGGCGGGGATAGGGAATGTCGTTGCGACCGGACACTTGCCACAAGCCTGTAATTCCAGGTCTTATGGTGAGAATTTTGTTGATGTGACGGCCGTATCTCGGCAGTTCTTCTTCAACTAAAGGTCTCGGTCCGACGACGCTCATGTCTCCTTTTAAAACATTCCAAAACTGGGGAAATTCGTCTAAACTGGTCATTCGTAAAAATCTTCCAATCCAGGTAATTCGAGGGTCTTGTTTAAGCTTGAAATTGTCCTCAAACTCTTGACGCAAATGCGGAGATTTTTCCATGATTTCCAGCAATATGTCATCCGCATTTTCCACCATCGTTCTGAATTTAAGGCAATAAAACATTTTACGGTTTTTGCCTACTCGTTCCTGTACGTAAAAAATAGGGCCGGACGAGCTTAAGGCGATCGAGAGAGCCAAAAGCAGGTAAACCGGAGCAAACAGGAGCAGAACCGATAAGGAAAACAGGATGTCAAATAACCGCTTGAAAAATTCTCCGTCGAGGCTCTGTAGAGGACGACTTATGGGTCTATCTCCTTGCAGGACAGACCCAAAACCGCGTCTCGCGATCGCTCGAATTACCTTGCCGGAGATTAGTTGGCTGTCGGCAGTCATCTTACTCCTTCACTTCACACCACACACAGTCATGATCATAAAGCCTCAAGACGCTTTGTTCTGTGAATTATGTTTCAAATACTCAATTTTCTGCCTTCTGAAGGCTTCTGAAGGCTGAAGGCAGCCGTAGTTGAGGGCTTCTGAAGGCATAAGGAATAGGGCTTCTGAAGGCATAAGGCAGAAGGAAGAAGGAAGAAGGCTCTCTTCGGCGAAGCTGAGCGGGTAAAAACAAGGAAGAAGCAAGAATGAACAGGGCACAAGGCATAAGGCAGAAGGAAGATTTTCCCGCTATCGCGCTCTCAAGTCCCAGACTTCGTAAAATCGCGGGATTGAAATTCCTGATAGCAGCGTTCCACAAAAGCTAGATAGCGCTGCTCAAAGACTTCGGGGGCAAACTGTCGGGCGCGCAACCGTCCTATTTCTGGCTGAAAGTTGCCTTGCAACTGTTCAAACTCCTCGACAGCTTCGACTAATGCTGCTGGGGTTTGGGAGGGAAAAAATAAACCAGTCCCTGTCTCCTTGTGTTGGCGAATGTCGAGCACTGTCTCCAAAGCGCCCCCTGCTGCATAGGAAATTACCGGTGTTCCGCAAGCTTGAGCTTCTACTAAAGCTATGCCAAAATCTTCGCAAGCTGCATAGACAAAAGCTTTCGCCTCTGCCATGTACTTTTCGACTACTTCGGGGGGCTGCCATCCGAGTATTTGCACGTTGGGTTTGGCGATTTGCCGGATCGTGTCTAATTCTGGCCCGGTGCCGATGACAATGAGAGTACGCCCGAGTTGATTGAATGCTTGGACGATCGCGCTAACGTTTTTGTAGCTTACCAATCGGCAAACAGTCACGTAAAAATCTTGTTTTTGCCGAATCAAGGAAAATCGATCGATGTTTACCGGCGGATAAATCACCTCAGCCCGCCGCCGGTAGCACCGCCAAATTCGGCGCGCCGTGTGTTGAGAGTTGGCGATGAAATAATCGACGCGGTTGGCAGAAATTACGTCCCACTGTCGCAGTCGGTGCAGCAAATATCGCGTCAGCAGGCCCGGGATGCCCCGTCCGGCTTTGCTGCTGTGCAAATAGTCAAAAGTTAAGTCCCAAGCGTAGCGCATGGGCGTGTGGCAGTAGCAGACGTGCAGTTGCTGGGGACTGCTGAGGATGCCTTTGGCGACGGCGTGGGAAGATGAGAGGATGATGTCGTATTCTCGCAGATCGAGTTGTTCGATCGCGATCGGCAGAAATGGCAAATATTTTTGCACGCCGCTGCGGGCTCGGGGAAAATGCTGCAAAAATGTTGTGCCAATCTGTCTTTGGAAAAGATAGCTTTCGGGATTGGTCGATTCAAAGTCGATGAGGGCATAGACATCTGCCTCGTCTACGTGTTTGAGAATTTCGGCAACTACCAGTTCTGAACCGCCAGTAGCTAAGGGCGTCAACCATTCGTGCACGAGGGCGTATTTGAGTTTTTTCACTTGTTATATAGCCGATCGAACGATTTGTTAGCGCCAGTTCTGTCAATATTAATCTTACTGAGGGATAGCTTGCACAACCTCAAGCCATCAACCAGGTTTCTATGTAGGTATCTTTAAACTGAGATGTTGCACCATTCTCAATTATTTGTTTAGGAACAGGCTTTCGGGCCTGTTCCACAAGAAAATTCACTCTTTGTGGAACAGGCCCGAAAGCCTGTTAAGCGAGAATGGTGCAAGATGTGAGTCAAACCAAGGATTTTGGGAATAAACGGGGTTTTTGTGCAATCAGCCACAGCAAAACAGCACTCTCCGGCAACGATTTCCGCGATTGTTGACAAGAAATACTATTAGGCCGAATACTGAAGGTGATTTACGATCGCCTAAATCTTCGGAACGGGCGCGAGGCTCAATGTCGTGTGAGGAAAAAATGTCCAAATTTTTGTGGAAGGGACTTTTAGTTAGTCCGGCGGTATTGGCAGCAAGTTTAGTCATATCTTCGACGGCGCTAGCAGCAGACCAACCTGTAGAAATTGCCACGGCAGCTCAAGCTGATAAATTGCAATTAGCAAGTGCTGCAACCGAGGCAGCCCAGTCTGAGACAGCAAAGCCTGAGACAGCCGAACCAGCGCCACTAGCTAGCAACTTGACTGTTGAAACTATTGATAAAGAAAGTGCGAACCTCTACGAGGGCTTCACTAACGATTTGATCGCCCCAGTTGCCGAACCAGCAAAAGCACCCGAAAACGCAGTTGCAGCAGATTTAAGCGAAACCAAACCCGCAGTCGCGCCCGCAAACTTAAGCGCCGAACAACCAGTCGCGGAGCAAATCCCCGCAGTCGCGCCCGCAAACTCAAGCGAAACGCAACCCGCCGCTGCACCGGCTAATTTAAACGCAGAAAAATCCGCCGCACAACCCGAGCAGATTTCCCAATCGACTGCTCCAAGTGCCCAAACTCAAGCACAGTCAAATATTTTAGAACAAATCAACCAATACAGCGCCGAAGACAGTAGCAGCGAAGATGCGGCCGGCCAAGTAACCTCAGTTTCGCAACTTTCCGACGTTCGACCGACCGATTGGGCCTTCCAAGCTTTGCAATCCCTAGTAGAGCGCTACGGGTGCATAGCGGGCTATCCTGACGGCACTTTCCGCGGCAACCGGGCGATGACTCGCTACGAGTTTGCGGCGGGTTTAAATGCGTGTTTGGATAAAGTTACCGAGCTGATTAGAGGCGGTACGGGAAATCTGGCGACGCGAGAAGATTTGGCTTCTGTGCAAAGGTTGCAAGAAGAATTTGCGGCGGAATTGGCAACTTTGCGCGGCCGCGTCGATGCTTTGGAAGCGCGCGCCTCTGAATTAGAAGCAAATCAGTTTTCGACTACGACTAAACTCAACGGCGAAGTCGTATTTGCTTTGACAGGTATCGCCGGAGGAGATGATGCCGAAGGTAACGAAGCTGATAAAACCACGGCTTTTGGCAGCAGGGTTCGTCTCAATTTCGATACGAGTTTCACTGGCGAAGACTTGCTGAGAACTCGACTGCAAGTTTTAAATTTGGGTTCGTTTTCTACTAACAATACGAAAACTGCTGAAGGGGAATTGCGGTTTAATGCCGGGCCTTTTGGCGAGGCTAGCAATACTGTAGGTTTAGATGCGCTGCTGTACCAATTCCCCCTCGGCAAAAGCACTACTGTAATTCTAGAAGCCAACGCCGGCGCTGCTGACGATTTTACCAACACAGTCAACCCTTACTTTGACGGAGACGGCGGCAGCGGTGCTCTTTCTAACTTCGGTACTCGCAACCCGATTTACTATTTGACTGGCGGTTCTGGTATCGCTTTGCGGCATCAGTTTGGGGAAAAACTCGAGCTGAGTTTGGGATATTTGGCCGGCAACGCCGCGAACCCGACGCGGGGTAACGGTTTGTTCAACGGTTCTTACGGCGGTTTGGCTCAGTTGACTTTCAAACCGAGCGACAGCTTTGCTATCGGTTTAACTTACGTTAATTCCTACAACTTCGTTACCGGTACCGGCAGCAATGCTTCTAATTTCCCGGTGCGTCTCGGTTCCTTCGGGCTTGAGGGCGATAGCAATCTGCCAGTTTCTAGCAATTCCTACGGCGCGCAAGCTTCGTTGAAATTGGGTCGCCGAATTGCTCTTGGCGGTTGGGCGGGCTACACCAACCAGCGCATTTTATCCAATTTGGCTACTCCTACAGGTTCTGTGCAGCGGGGAGACCAAAAAATCTGGAACTGGGCAGTTACTTTGGCTTTTCCCGATTTGTTGAAAGAAGGAAATGTGGCGGGAATTCTGGTAGGTATGGAGCCGCGGGTGACGAGTTCTACTAATCGGACTTTGCCGGAAGATAAGGATACTTCGCTGCACGTTGAAGGTTTTTATCAGTTTAAGTTGAGCGACAATATTTCTGTCACTCCTGGTGTGATTTGGCTGACTGCTCCCGACCACAATAAGGATAATTCTGATTTGGTGATTGGGGTGATCAGAACGACTTTTACTTTCTAGAAGCAGCCCTTGGCGATTTTAGTTGTTAGTTTTTAGATTTTAGATTGGCGGTTTTAATCTAAAATCTAAAATCGCTAATCTAAAATTGTCCGAGCTTAGATTTAATGTTTCAACAGAAACGACCAGCTTTAGCAAAAGCTGGTCTGCAAAAATAGTTAAATCCGTTGTGTTCTCACAGTGTTTTTCTCACAGTGAGGAAACCCAAGTTGCACGTTTCTTTGCAGCGGGTTCTAAAAGAAATATCATCTCTCTTAAGCGGTATTTTCACAACAAAATTTAATTTTTTGTAATAAAACTTTACATTAGGCGGGCGGGTCAAGGAAAGCTGTAGGGGCGGGTTTCACGAATTATCTATGTGGGAAACCAAAAATCTCATAAACCCGCCCCCCTTAACGGCAAATTGGAATCTACATATTTGGGATTCGATCAAATGTCAGGTCAATATAGATTATTGGTTGTGTGGGGGCGGGTTTATGTAGATTGTTTGTGAGAATTAAGTATTATCTGTAAAACCCGCCCCTACGGGTCGATCGACTGGTATAAATCAAGCAGGGGCTTGCTGCGGTCTACCCCAGACAATCCGCTCCTGCTTGTATACAACCATACCCGGTTTCGCACCTTTCGGCTTGTATACATATTTCGGTTCTGTATAAACCACCGGGACTTGTTCGCTGTGGCGGGCGCGACTGTAATAAGCAGTCATGTCGGCGGCAAATTGCAAATCGGTTTCTTCCGCCACAGTACCGGGTTTCAGACGCAGCAAAGCGTGGCTTCCGGGAATCTCTAGGGTGTGGAACCACAAGTCGTAGTCGTTGGCGGTGCGAAAAGTCAGTTGGTCGTTTTGGCGGTTGTTGCGCCCGATTAACAATTCAAAGCCGCTGGGGGTTTGGTAGCGGTGAAATTCGATCGCAGCGTTTTTGTCGGTACTGCGGTAATCTGGTACGTCTAGATATTTTTGCTGGATCAGTTCTTCGCGGATTTCGGCGAGGGTTTGCAAATCTTGGGTGTTGCGGTAGGTTTCCAATACCGAAAGCGCGACTTCAACTTGTTCTAAATAGTCGATTTCTTCCTGTACGGCTGCTAACAAAGGTTCTACTGCAATGCGAGCTCTTTTAAGTTTTTGGTGTTTTTTGTAGATTGCTTGAGCGTTTTGAACGGCGTTTTTTTCCGGGTTTAGGGGAATGGCAACGGGTTTTTCGGTTTCAAAGTCGGGGAGAGAAATTGATTTCATTCCCGGTTCCCAATGCTGCAAAGAAGCCATCAGCAAATCGGCTTGGGATTTGTGCGTGTCGGCGTCAGCGGATTGCTGCAAGCGTTCTTTAAATGTGTTGGCTTTGAGGCGCAGTTTTGCCAGGACGCTGTTGAGTTTTTGGGTAAGCTGATGCCGCAGTTGGGCGAATAGTTGTTGATTGATTTCGCCTGTGTAGTAGCTGTTAAGTATTTCTTGAACGGAAGAGTTCGGCAGCGGGTTTTGTAACGGATAAGGGGAATTAGATTCGTTTACAGGATTTGTCTCTTTTACGTCGGGTGTCGGCCAGTCGATGACGGTGTAGCCTTCGGGGGTAAAACTCGGGTGAAATTTGGAGTTTCCCAGGCATTGCAGCCAGTACAGCCAGCGCTGGAATAGTTGCTGCCAGTCGTGGGGATTGAGGCTGTCGGTGGATTGTTCGGGGTCTAAAGAAGCCGATCGAATCATTGACCCAATTAATGCCTTACTCAACCCTCGGTAATTCTTCAACAGATTGCCCTTTAATTGACCGGGAACCAGGCTAATTCGTGATTGCCAGCGGTTTTGAGATTCGCTCAGACTCGGCACTGCATCGGTCAAAGACGGGGGCATTTCGTAGGGTTGCCCGGTTTGGATGGGACGGACGGTGGACTGTTTGGCGCTGACTTGGTGGGCGCAGGTGACAACGAGGTTGTCTTGGGCGGTGAGGATGACGTTGCTGTACTTGCCCATGATTTCGGCGTACAGGTGCCAGAGGGCCGGTTCTCCGGGGCGTTTGGCGAACTGCAAGTCGATGACTCTTTCCCAGGGGGAGACGGGGGCGATGGAAACTAAGGCTAAACCGCTGAGTTGATGCCGCAGTTGTTCGCTGAAAGTGAAGGTATCGGGAATGCGGGGCGGGGGGTCGCCGACGCAGATGCGGGCGGCCACAGGATGCCAGGAAAGGTCAATCCAGCCGCGCCCTTTCATGGTGCGGAGGGCTAGGGACACGGTAAATCGATCGCGCTGGTAGACTTGTTCTAAGCGCGCTGGCAGCCATTGGGCTCGCAGTTCGCTGCAAGCTGCGGTTAAAGTTGTAAAGTCTACGGGTTGCACAGTGGCCTCTTTGCGATCGATCGAGCTATCTACTTCTATGCTGACAGATATAGGTCATATTTTACTAATTCTATCAAACTCTTTTTGACAAGCGAATTGCTTGATGGTACCCGCCACGTGATTTATCCGTGGAATCAATTCAAAATCTAAAATCTAAAATCCTCAAGCCCCCGCAT